>NZ_JBFUMK010000012.1:0-183300 GCF_054049415.1 Roseateles sp. P5_D6
CGACGAGTGCCTCAACGAGCACTGGTTCGAGACGCTGGCGCAGGCCCGGGTCGTGATCCAGGCCTGGGTACAGGACTACAACGAGGTGCGGCCGCATTCGAGCATCGGCCGCATGCCACCCAGGTGCTTCGCACGCCTTCAACGGCAGCAGGCTGTCGAGGAAGGTTCAGCTTCAACCGCCGCACTGGCGATACCCTTGACCCCCAGGGCTCCCTCGCAATGACTGGTACGGCGATTGGGGGCAGGTCAGAGCGACCCGGCTCCCGACTGCAATTGTTTCGGAGCCTGCGACGTGGCGCCGGCGTCGGGTGCGCCGTTTGCTGGCAGGGTGGTCGGTCGGACTGCGAGCGCATCGGGGCGGTCTTGCCGGGCCAGTTCAATCTCGCGAAGGGGTCGTAGCGAGGCCCGGTCAGAACGAGTGCGTCATGCCCGCGCCGTAGACCTCTTTGGTACCGGTGCCGAGCAGGCGCTTGGAGGCCAGGTCCGCATACACCGTGGTGCGCTTGGACAGGCTGTAGCCGGCGCTCACCGAGACCATCTTCTCCTTCTTCAGGCCGTCCACGTCGGCCTGGCCCCAGCCTGCCTTCAGCGTCGTGGCGCCCATCACATAGACCGCGCCCAGCGTCGTCACCTTGGCCTTGGAGCCGGCGACGGATTCGCTGACGTTGTACATGCCCATCAACGACAGCATGCCGAAGGCGGCACGCACGCCGACCGAGGTCTCGGTGGCGCCGGCGCTGTTCTTGCCGCTGCCCAGCATCATGCGCAGCTTGCCGTCGTTGTAGAGCAGGGTGGCGGCGCGCGTCTTCGCCACGGCGCCTGCGGGCGACTCGGGAGAGGCGCTGACGTGCAGCGAGACGTTGGCGAACTTCGGCGAGTCGTAGAAGACCGCGTTGGCCACGCGGCCAGAGCCGCCACCAGTCGGGTCTGCCGAGTAGTTCCAGTGCCACAGGTCCCAGGCGGGCGAGACGATGCGGTCGTAGTTGCTCCAGGCGTCGAAGGCCCAGTCCTGCGCCTGGATGGCGTCGAGCGCGCGGCCCAGGCGCAAGGCGCCGAAGCCGCCCTTGATGCCGACGGTCGATTCGCCGTGCCAGAACGGCCTGCCCGTGCCGGCCTCCGACGCGCCGGTGTCCGCGTCGAAACGGTGGCGCAGGCGAAAGGTCGCCGCCAGGCCGTCGCCAAGGTCCTCGCTGCCCGAGAACTCAAGGTGGCTGCGCTGGATGGTGCCGACGTTGGTGCGGCCGGCGGTGTCGCGGAACACACCGGCGTCGATGCTGCCGCTGATGGTGACGTTGGATTGCGCGTGGGCAACGCCGCCGCACAGGGCGGCGCCTGCGACGGCGAGAAGGCGGATACGGGTGAAAGCTGTCATGGATTCCCTCTTGTTGGTGGCTTGTCGGCGACGACGAGGGGCTGCAACTTCGAACCGGAAGCCGCACCGCTCGGTGCCAGGGCATTCCAGCACCGGGGGCTTTGCAAAGCTTCGCGTTGTGGCCGTCTGCAGCGGCACGAACTGCGGTTGTGATGGGCGCCAGCAGCGTGGTCTGCGCCGATGCCGAAACCGCGCGCCGGGCGCGTGATTGCTGCGGTTGGGAGGGGTGTCGCCGGCAGCGTCTGCGGCGTCGTCACGGTGCCGGCGCTGCAAAAAGAAACAGGCCCGCGGATGCGGGCCTGTGTGAATACGGGTGCGCTCAGCGCGTTTCGTGGAACAGCTTCTCGATCGGGCAATGCGTCTTCAYGAACGGCGACTTGATGACGATGTAGCTGAAGTACTTCTCGATGCCGATGTTGCGTTCGAGCAGGCCCTCGATGAYCTSCTGGTAGTGGTTSACRCCGCGYGTCAKGAAGCGCARCAGGTAGTCGTAGCCGCCGCTGACGAGRTGGCAYTCRAGGATCTCGTCGACCTCGCGGATSGCSGYCTCGAAGCGSRTGAAGTCYTCGCGGTGGTGGTCGGWSAGCGTSACTTCGGTGAACACCGTCAGCGTATCGCCCAGTTTCTCCAGCCGCAGGTGGGCACCATAGCCGCTGATGTAGCCGGCCTGTTCCAGCCGCTTGACGCGGATGAGGCAGGGGCTCGGTGACAGCCCGACCGCATCGGCGAGATCGACGTTGGTGATGCGGCCGTTCTTCTGTAGCTGGGCCAGGATGCGCAGGTCCAACCGATCGAGTTTGAGAGCTTCTGCCATGGTGGGTGCCCAAAGGTTGGCGAATGGCGCGATTGTGTGGCGCCGGTGTTCAGCCGCCGGCCATCGCGGCGCGTACGTTGGGCGCTTCCAACGCATCGTCCAGCACGCGGCGCAGGCGCGCGAATAGCTCATCGAGCTCGACCTCGGTGATCGTCAGCGCGGGCGCGAAGCCGAGCACGTGGTCGCCGAAGCTGCGGAACACCAGGCCGCGCTGGTAGCCGAGGGCGAACAGCCGGTCGGCCAGGCCGAGCGCGGGGTCGAACCCGCGCCGGCTGGCTTTGTCGCTCACCAGTTCCAGCGCGCCGAGCAGGCCGCGGTAGCGAACGTCGCCCACCAGCGGGTGCGAGCGCAAGGCCTCCAGCCCGGCGGCAAAGCGTGCGGCAACGCGCTGGGCGTTCGCGAGGATGCCGCCTTCCTCGTAGAGCCGGATCACTTCGAGCGCGACCGCTGCCGACACCGGATGCGCCGAGTAGGTCGCGCCGTGGCCGATCGGCTGGCCGGCCGGGGCGCCGTCGGCAATGCCGGCGTAGACCCGTTCGGACATCATCGTCGCGCCCATCGGCACATAGCCCGAGGTCAGCCCCTTGGCCATGGTCATCAGGTCGGGCTGCACGCCTTCGGCATCGCAGGCGAACATCGTCCCGGTGCGGCCGAAGCCGGTGATGACCTCGTCGACGACGAACAGGATGTCCAGCTCGCGCGCCGCGTCGGCCATGGCCTTCAGCCAGCCCGGCGGCGGCACGATGACGCCACCCGAACCCTGCACCGGCTCGCAGAAGAAGGCGGCGACGTTCTCCGCCCCCAGCTCCGCGACCTTGGCGCGCAGCGAGGCGACGGATGCGGCGATCAGGCCTGCGGCGTCACTGCCGTTTTCATGTCGATAGGGGTTGGGCGATGGGATGTGGTGCTGCGTGGCCAGCGGCAGGTCGAAGCCGCGGTGGAAGACCTGCAGCGCCGTCAGCCCCGCGCCGGTGGAGGACGAGCCGTGATAGCCCTTTTCCAACGCAATGAAATGCTTCTTSGMCGGSCGGCCKGTGKYGTTGTRGTACTGCACGATGAAGCGCACCGCGGCGTCGACSGMCTCCGAGCCGCCSAGCGTCAGGTAGGCGCGGGTCAGCGAGGCCGGCGTGATCTCGACGAGCTTGGCCGCCAGGCGGATGGCCGGCTCGCTGGCGAAGTGGAAGTAGCCGGTCGCATAGGGCAGGCGGCGCATCTGCTCGACGGCGGCCTGCACGACGCTCTCCTGGCCATAGCCGACGTTGACGCACCACAGGCCCGCGAAGGCGTCCAGCAGCTCTCGACCCTGGGCATCCTGCAGCCACACGCCGTGGCCGGAGCTCAGCACCATCGGGCCGCGCTCCTCGTGCCGGCGCCACGGCGCCACGGGGTGGATGAGATGCGCGCGGTCCAGGCCGGCCAGCGCGGCCTGCTGTTCCGGGGTGGCGATGGCGGCGCGGTCAGCGGTTTGGGCGAGGGGGAGGGCGGTCATGGGCGGCGTGTTGCAGTGGATGGCTGACGCTCAGTTTGGGCGTTCGGCCTCGCCGGCGGGTGCTGCATTGGCCGCTCGCGGCAGCGTCTTGCGCTGAACTGCGGGCCGCCACGGCAGAAGCTGCCGCTCGCGCTCAATAGCCTTTGCTGCGGTCCACCAAGCCCACCAGCTGTAGCCCCGCTTCGAAGCGCCGAACGTTGTCCAGCACCACCGCGGCCGCGGTGTCCGGCTGCGTCATGCTGGCGATGTGCGGCGTGATCTGCACGTGCGGATGGCGCCACAGCGGGACGTCCGCCGGCAGGGGCTCGGGATCGGTCACGTCGAGCACGGCTTCGCCGAGACGGCCGTCGTCGAGGGCGTGCAGCAGGTCGGCGCTCACCAGCTGCGGGCCGCGGCCAACATGAACCAGCGATGCGCCGCGCGGCAGTTCGTCGAACAGCGCGCTGTTGAGCAGGCCGCGCGTCGCGTCGGTCAGCGGCAGCAGGCAGATGAGGATGTCGCTGCGGCCGAGGAACTCGCCTCGCTCCGCTTCGCCGGCAAAACACCGCACGCCGTCGATGCTGTGCCGGCTGCGGCTCCAGCCGGCACAGTCAAAGCCCAGGCCATGCAGCGCGTGCAGCACGGCTTCGCCAAGTGAGCCCAGCCCCAGCACGCCGACGCGGCATTGCGCCGCGGTACGCACAGGCAGCGGCCGCCACTGCCTTTGGGCCTGCTGGCGCCGGTAGGCGGGCCGGTCGCGGTGCAGGTCCAGCACGGCATGCAGCACGTACTCCACCATGCCCTGCACGATGCCGGGCTCGACCATGCGCACCAGCGAGACGGCCGGCGGCAGCGAGGCGAGGTTGAACTGATCCACGCCGGCGCCGATCGAGAACAACAGCTTCAGGTTCGGGAAGCGCCGGGCCAGCTGCTCGGGCTGCTGCCAGGTGGCGAGGTATTGAACTTGGGCTGGATCGCCCACGTCCGGCCAGAGCCGGAAGTCCAGCGTTGGCGCGCCGCGCCTGAACAGTTCGCCCCAGCGCCGGCCGCGCTCGGCGTCGGCCATGTAGAGGAAGGTGGCCATCGGTGCTTCAGCCCAGGGCCTGCGTGACGATGGCGTAGCTCTTGGGCGCACCCGGCGCCGCCGGCTGCGCGGTCGGGCCGCGCTCCATCATCACTGGCGCGTCGACGCGCAGCAGGCCCATCGCTTCCAGCCATTCGGCCAGGCCGCTGTCCAGGTCGATGTCGATGCGCGTGAAGCGGCCGGCGTTGGTGCCGGCCAGATGGGCGATGAGCGCCTTCGCGCCTTCATCGTCCGGCGCGACGACCGGCCCGATGGCATGGCCGCGGCCGAAGCGGCGCAGCAGGCCGAAGCCGCGCACCGTGCCGCCGTCGTCCAGCACGACGGTGGACTCCGCCTCGGCCAGCAGTTCGTCCAGCAACGCATCGCGCGGCATGCCGCAGGCTTGCGCGTCGAGCGCCTTCAACACCGGCGCATCGGAAGCGCCTGCCGGCCGCAACCGCCAGCCGCTGTCCAGGGCCACCAGTGGCGCAGGTTGCGCGATGCCCTGGTGCTGGCGCAGCTCGCCGACGCGCACGAAGCCCAGGCGCTCGTAGAGGCCGCGCCCTTCGAGCGTGGCGTTGAGCCGAACGCGGCAATCCTGCAGCCCGTCGAGCACCGCGCTCATCAGGCGGTGGCCGATGCGCCGGCCCTGCTGCGCCGGCGCGACGATGACCAGGCCGATGGTCGCGTCCTGCGCCCCCCAGCGAAAGCGCAGGGCGGTGCCGACGATCTCGCCGTCGCGCTCGGCGACGACGCCCTCGGCGTGGTGGAAGACCTGCTTCCAGTCGGCCAGGCGGTGGGGCCAGCGCAGCGTGTCGGACAGGTCGTGAGCGGCCGCAAGATCGGCGGCGCTCATCTTGCGCAGCCGCACGCCGTCGTCGGCGGGAGCTGCATTCGTGGTGGCGGGGGCACCCATGTGGCGGGTTCTCCTGAAGGGCAAGGGGTTGCCGATGTTGCGGCCTTTCGCGGGTGCCGCGCCAGCCCAAATACGGCTTGCCACCCATTTCGGCAGCTTGCGCTGTGAGGCCCGCCGCGCACGGCATTCAATGCTGCGGCGGGCCAGTCTGCGATCACAAATTTCGCGGCGCCGTCCCTACCATCAGCGCCCATTCACCCATGACATCGCAGGTCAATCGCATGCAAGTCGCCCAGCCGCATTCGCCAATGCCCGCCCGTACTCCCGGGTTGCGCAGGGCCGATTTGCGGTCCCGCATTTGCGCCACCGGCTGGTGCCTCCAGGGTTCCATTGAAGGGCGTCCGTCCCCGTCCGAGTGCACGCCGCAGGGCATGCCGCCGAGCCGCCTTCGAACGGCAGTTTCAGCGCCTGCGACAGCCCGTTTTCCCCACAAACCACTTCACTGCACATGCTGCAATGAAGCCCTGATGACAACCCACTGAGCGAGACGCACGACATGAGCATCCGACCCAAGTACATCACCTTCGACTGCTACGGCACGCTGACCCGCTTCCGCATGGCGGAGATCACACGGGATATCTTCTTCGACCGCGTGCCGGCCGAGCGCATGGAACAGTTCATCGCCGACTTCACGGCCTACCGTTTCGACGAGGTGCTGGGCGACTGGCAACCGTACGACGTGGTGCTGAAGAACGCGGTGCGCCGGCTGTGCCGCAAGTGGAAGCTGCAATACCTTGACGCCGAGGCGCAGCGCTACGTCGATGCCGTGCCCACCTGGGGGCCGCACGACGACGTGCCCGCGGGCCTGGCCAAGGTCGCCAAGGAAATCCCGCTGGTGATCCTGTCCAACGCGATGGACCATCAGATCCAGTCCAACGTCGCCCTGCTCGGCGCACCCTTCCACCGGGTCTACACCGCCCAGCAGGCCCAGGCCTACAAGCCGCGGCTGAAGGCCTTCGAGTACATGATCGATTCGCTCGGCTGCAACCCCGAGGACCTGCTGCACGTGTCGTCCAGCCTGCGCTACGACCTGATGTCGGCCGACGACATCGGCATCGTCAACAAGGTCTTCGTCAACCGCGGCCATGGCCCGGGCTGCCCGGGCTACCGCTACACCGAGATCGCCGACATCGGCGGCCTGGCCGGCGTGGTCGGTCTCTGAACGTCGATAGCGGCCAGGCCATGAAACTCGATGCCTACTGGACCGACAGCGTGCCGGCGTTCGTGCCGGCGGCGCGCGAGCTGCCGCAGCGCGTGGACGTCGCCATCGTGGGCGGCGGCTTCAGCGGCCTGTCCGCCGCCCTGGCGCTGGCCAAGCGCGGTGCCACGGTGGCCGTGCTGGAGGCCGGTGCGCGCGTCGCGTCCGAAGCCTCGGGGCGCAATGGCGGCCATGTGAACAACGGCCTGGCGGTCGACTATGCGGAAGCCGCCGCGCGCCATGGCCGCGAGCGGGCAGCCGCCTGGTACCGCGCCTACGACGACGCCGTCGACACCGTGGCGCAGCTGGTGCAGCAGGAAGGCATCGCCTGCGATTTCAGCCGCACCGGCAAGCTCAAGCTGGCGACACGGCCGGCGCAGCTCGACGCGCTGCGCCGCAGCGTGGAGCGCCTGCATGCCGACGGCGTCGACACCGACACCGAGATCCTCGACGCGGCCGCCGTGCGCGCCGAGGTGCGCAGCGAGCGTTTCCACGGCGGCATGCTCTACAGGCGCAGTGGCCAGATGCACATGGGTCGCTTCGCCAACGGCCTGGCCGAGGCCGCCGAGCGCCAGGGCGCAGGCATCTTCACCGGCACCTGCGTGCAGCGGCTGGAGCGCACCCACGGCCACGCCCACCGCCTGCACACCACGCGCGGCACCGTGGCGGCGGCCCAGGTGCTGCTGGCCACCGGGGCGTCGCGCCACGGCGGCTACCGCAGCTTCGGCTGGCTGCGCCGGCGCATCGTGCCCATCGGCAGCTTCATCGTCGTGACCGAGCCGCTCGGCGCGGAGCGCGCGGCCGCGCTGCTGGCGGCGCGCCGCACCTACACGACGGTGGCCAACATCCACCACTACTTCCGGCTGACGGCCGACCACCGGCTCGTCTTCGGCGGCCGCGCGCGCTTCGCCATCAGCAGCCCGCAGCAGGACGCCGCCAGTGGCGAGGTGCTGCGCGCCGGCCTGCTGGAGACCTTCCCGCAACTGGCCGGCGTGCGGCTGGACTACTGCTGGGGCGGCCTCGTCGACGTGACGCAGGACCGCCTGCCCCATGCCGGCGAGCGCAACGGCCTGTACTACACGATGGGCTACAGCGGCCACGGCACGCAGATGTCCGTGCTGATGGGCCAGCGCATGGCCGCCGTGATGGGCGGCGATGCGGCCGCCAACCCGTGGGCGGACCGTGCCTGGCCGGCCATTCCCGGCCATGTCGGCCCGCCCTGGTTCCTGCCCGCCGTCGGCCTGTACTACCGGCTGAAGGATCGCCTCGCCTAGCCTGGAGCGGGCGCGGTCCCTCAAGACCCGCCCCGAACTCGTCAACCCCACAGAACACTGAACGAGAAACACACCATGAGCCATCGCCAACCCCTCGAAGCCCTTGTCGGCCCGCACGACAGCCAGCGCTTGTTCGAAGCGCTGAAACGCGGCGCCAGCCGCCGCGACATCCTCGGCCTGCTCGTTGGCGCCGGCATGCAGGCGGGCCTCGCCGGCACGCTGGCCGGCACGGCGATGACGGCCCATGCGCAGGCGCCCAGACGCGGCGGCAAGCTGCGCGTGGCCGGCGCCACGGCCGCGGCCAGTGACACGCTGGATCCGGCCAAGCAGTCCAACCAGGCCGACTACTCGCGCTGCAACATGCTCTACAACGGGCTCACGTCACTGGACGGCAGCCTGACGCCGCAGCCGGCCCTGGCTGAGCGCTTCGACACCAAGGACGCCAAAACCTGGGTGTTCACACTGCGCAAAGGCGTCACCTTCCATGACGGCAAGGCGCTGACCCCGGCCGACGTCGTGTTCTCGATCTCGCGCCACAAGGACCCCGCCACCGCCAGCAAGGCCAAGGTCCAGACCGACCAGATCGAGAGCATCAAGGCCAGCGGCCCGAACGAGGTGACCATCGTGCTGACCTCGCCGAACGCCGACCTGCCGGTCATCCTGGGCACCTTCCACTTCCACATCGTCAAGGACGGCACGACCGACTTCAACGCCGGCATCGGCACCGGCCCCTACAAACTCAAGGAGTTCAAGCCCGGCGTGCGTTCGGTCGTGGTGCGCTACGAGGCCTACTGGAAGCCCGGAAAGCCCTATCTGGACGAGATTGAGTTCGTCGGCATCAGCGACGAGAACGCCCGCGTCAACGCGCTGCTGTCGGGCGGCATCGACCTTGTCGGCGCCGTGAATCCGCGCTCGCTGGCACGCATCGCCGGCACGCCGGGCTTCGCCGTGTTCAAGACGCAGTCGGGCCAGTACTCCGACCTCACCATGCGGCGCGACACCGGCCCTGGCGCCAACCCCGACTTCGTGCTGGGCATGAAGCATCTGTTCGACCGCGAGCAGATGAAGAAGACCATTGCGCTGGACCAGGCCGTCATCGGCAACGACCAGCCCATCGACCCCACCAACCGCTTCCACTTCGCCGGCCTGCCGCAGCGCGCCTTCGATCCGGAGAAGGCGAAGTTCCACCTGAAGAAGGCCGGTGTGTCCAGCGCGGTGCCGGTGGTGTGCTCACCCGCAGCGCTGTACTCGGTCGAGATGGCGCTGATGCTGCAGCAGACGGCCAAGGAGGTGGGGCTGGACATCGACGTCAAGCGCATGCCGGCCGATGGCTACTGGTCCAACCACTGGCTCAACAGCGCCGTCGGCTTCGGCAACGTCAACCCTCGGCCGAGCGCCGACATGCTGCTGACGCAGTTCTTCAAGTCGGATGCGCAGTGGAACGAGTCGCGCTGGAAGAACGAGAAGTTCGACCAGCTGCTCGTTGCCGCACGCGGCGAGACCGACCTCGCCAAGCGCCGCCAGATGTATGCCGACATGCAGACGCTGATCCACCAGGAGGCCGGCATCGGCATCCCGTTGTTCCTGGCCAGCCTGGACGGCCACAGCACCAAGGTCAAGGGCCTGTCGCCGATCCCGCTGGGCGGGTTGATGGGCTACAACTTTGCCGAGAACGTCTGGCTCGCCGCCTGACACCCCCACCGCACAAGGCATCCTATGAACGGGATCATCCTCAAGCTGCTCGCGCAGCGCGTCGCGTTGTCGCTGCTGTCGCTGCTGGCGGTGTCGGTGATCGTCTTCGCCGTCACTGCGGTGCTGCCCGGCGACGCCGCCCAGGAGCAGCTCGGCCAGGACGCCACGCCCGAGGCGCTGGCGGCACTGCGGGCGCAGATGGGCCTGGACGCCTCGGCCCCTACGCGCTACCTGCGCTGGCTGGGCGGCCTGGCGCGCGGCGACTTCGGCAAGTCCGTCACGGCCTACCAGCCGGTGGCTGAACTGATCGGCTCGCGGCTGCCCAACTCGTTGCTGCTGGCGGCCATCACGGCGCTGTTCTCGGTGCCSATYGCGCTSGCGSCCGGCRTCGCGTCGGCGGTGTGGCGGGGCTCGTGGTTCGACCGYGCCGCGTCCACGGCCTCGGTGGGCATCGTCTCGGTGCCGGAGTTCCTGATCGCGACGCTGGCGGTGCTGGTGTTCGCGGTGCAGCTGCGCTGGCTGCCGGCGTTGTCCTATGTCAACGACATCGAATCGATGGGCCAGCTGCTGAAGGCCTTCGCCATGCCGGTGCTGACGCTGACCTGCGTGATCGTCGCCCAGATGATGCGCATGACGCGTGCGGCGGTCATCGACCAGCTGGAGGCGCCCTATGTGGAGATGGTTCGCCTGAAGGGCGCCTCGTCGCTGCGCATCGTCATGTGCCATGCGCTGCCGAACGCCGTCGGCCCGATCGCCAACGCGGTGGCGCTGAGCCTGTCCTACCTGCTGGGCGGCGTGATCATCGTCGAGACGATCTTCAACTACCCGGGCGTGGCCAAGCTGATGGTCGACGGCGTCGCGCAGCGCGACACGCCACTGGTGCAGGCCTGCGCCATGCTGTTTTGCAGCGGCTATCTGATCCTCGTCACGGCCGCGGACATCTGCGGCATCGTCGCCAACCCGCGGCTGCGTCACCGCTGAACGGAGCACAGGCATGACCGTCATTTCCATTCCCCTGCCGGCCGGGCGGCCTGCGGCCTGGCGCCGCCGGCTCGCGCAGTTCGGCCCGTCGGGTCTGCTCGGCCTCGTGGTCCTGACCTTCTGGGTCCTGGCCGCACTGTTCGGCCCCGCGCTGCTGGCCCGCACCGGCGCCCAGGGCGGTGGTGCCGTGTTCGCACCCATCAACGCTCATCACTGGCTGGGCACCGACTACCTCGGCCGCGACATGCTGGCCCGCGTCATCGAAGGCGCCCGCTACACCGTCGGCGTGGCGCTGGTCGCCACACTGCTGGCCAGCGGCACGGGCACCTTGCTGGCGCTGCTGGCGGCCGCCAGCGGGCGTTGGATCGACGGGACCTTGAGCCGCCTGCTGGACACGCTGACGGCCATTCCGAGCAAGATGTTCGCGCTGCTGATCGTGGCCGGCTTCGGTTCGTCGGTGCCCGTGCTGATCCTGACGGCCGCCGTCATCTATGTGCCGGGCGCCTACCGCATCGGCCGCTCGCTGGCCGTGAACATCAATGCGATGGACTACGTGACCGTGGCCCGCACGCGCGGCGAGGGCACCTGGTATGTGATGCGGCGCGAGATCCTGCCCAACATCCTCGGCCCGATGCTGGCCGACCTGGGGCTGCGCTTCGTCTACGTCGTGCTGCTGCTGGCGTCCTTGAGCTTTCTCGGCCTGGGCGTGCAGCCGCCGATGGCGGACTGGGGTTCGCTGGTGCGCGAGAACATCGGCGCGCTGGCCGATGGTGGCGCCTCGGTGATTGCGCCGGCCGGGGCAATAGCCAGCCTGACCATCGCCGTGAATCTGGTGATCGACAACCTGCCGGGTCGCAAGGCCCGCGAGAGGGGAGCACGCTGATGGGCAGCCTTGTTGAAGTGAGCAATCTGACGGTCACAGCCGGCGACGCGACGCTGGTCGACGCGCTATCGTTCACGATCCACCCCGGTGAAGTGCTGGCGCTGATCGGTGAGTCCGGCTCGGGCAAGACGACCACGGCGCTGGCCCTGATGGGCTATGCGCGTCAAGGCTGCCGCATCGCGGCGGGGCAGGTCCGCATCGGCGATGTCGACGTGCTCAAGCTCGACCCGCGCCAGCTGCGCGGCCTGCGCGGCCGCAAGGTCACCTACATCGCGCAGAGCGCGGCGGCGTCGTTCAACCCGTCGCGCACCATCCTCGACCAGGTCGTGGAGCCGGCGACGCTGCACGGCACGCTGTCGCGCCCGGCGGCTGAACTGAAGGCGATCGCGCTGTTCCGCGAGCTGGCGCTGCCCGACCCGGAAGGCATTGGCGCGCGCTACCCGCACCAGGTGTCAGGCGGCCAGCTGCAGCGGCTGATGGCGGCGATGGCGCTGATCACCGACCCCGATGTTGTCATCCTCGACGAGCCGACCACGGCGCTGGACGTGACGACGCAGGTGGAGGTGCTGCGCGCCTTCAAGCGGGTGGTGCGCGAGCGCCAGGTCACGGCGGTCTACGTCAGTCATGACCTGGCGGTCGTGGCCCAGATGGCCGATCACATCCTGGTGCTGCGCGGTGGCTGCATGCAGGAGCTGGGTGGCACCGACCGTGTGATCAGCCAGCCAGCGCATGAGTACACCCGCGAACTGCTGGCCGCCGCACGGCCGGTGGCGCGCGATGCGGGCCATGACGCCGGCAGCACGCCGACGCTGCTGGAGGTCAGCGGCCTGAGCGCCGGCTACGGCGCGCGGGATGCCCAGGGCCGGCCGCGGGTGTGCATCCTGCAGGACATCGACCTGCGGCTCGAGCGCGGCCAGGCCGTGGGCGTCATCGGCGAATCGGGCTCCGGCAAGACGACGCTGGCCCGCGCCGTCGCGGGCTTGCTGGGACCGAGCGCCGGCACCATCCGTTTCGACGGCCGGCCCCTGGCGCCAACGCTTGGCGCACGCAGCAAGGAGGACCTGCGCCGCATCCAGATCGTCTTCCAGTCGGCCGACACGGCGCTGAACCCGTCGCAGACCATCGAAAGCATCCTCGCGCGGCCGCTGCAGTTCTACCGCGGCATGAAAGGTGCTGCCCTGCAGCGCCGCATCGCCGAGCTGCTGGACCTGGTGAAGCTGCCGGCCAACGTCGCTGGCCGCCTGCCCGGCGGGCTGTCGGGCGGCCAGAAGCAGCGTGTCAACCTGGCGCGGGCGCTGGCCGCCGAGCCTAAGCTGCTGCTGTGCGACGAGGTCACCTCGGCGCTGGACACCGTCGTCGGCGCCGCCGTGCTCGACCTGATCGCCGAGCTGCGCCGCGAGCTGGGCTTGTCCATCCTGTTCATCAGCCACGACCTGCACACGGTCCGCGCGGTCTGCGACGAGATCGTCGTGATGCGGCATGGCTGCAAGCTGGCCCAGGTGGCGCGGGCCGACTATGACCGCGGGCCGCACCACCCCTACTACGAGCAGCTCGCGCGAGCCGTACCCGAACTGCGGCGCGGCTGGCTCGAGGAACTCGACCCGCCACGGCCCGTGCTGGTCGCCTGACAACGATGAAGAAAGGAAAGCTCATGATGAACACGTTCCGAATCGCCGCCATCGCCGGCGACGGCATCGGCAAGGAAGTGATGCCCGAGGGCCTGCGCGTGCTGAAGGCGGCGGCGGAGCGCTTCGGTTTCGCTCTCGAACTGCGCGAGTTCGACTGGGCCAGCTGCGACTGGTACGCGCAGCACGGCCAGATGATGCCGGACGACTGGAAGCAGCAGCTGGCCGGCGTCGACGCCGTCTATTTCGGCGCCGTCGGCTGGCCGGCGACCGTGCCCGACAACGTCTCGTTGTGGGGCTCGCTACTGAAGTTCCGGCGCGAGTTCGACCAGTACATCAATCTGCGGCCGGTGCGACTGTTCGACGGAGCGCCGTGCCCGTTGGCTGGGCGCAAGGTCGGCGACATCGATTACGTTGTCGTGCGCGAGAACACCGAGGGCGAGTACACCAACCTCGGCGGCGTGATGTTCGCCGGCACCGAGCGCGAAATCGTCATTCAGGAGTCGGTGTTCTCGCGCCACGGCGCCGACCGCGTGCTGCGCTACGCCTTCGAGTTGGCGAACTCGCGCAAGCGCAAGGCGCTGACCGTGGCTACGAAGAGCAACGGCATCGCCATCAGCATGCCCTGGTGGGATGGGCGCACCGACGAGATGGCGCGCCAGTATCCGGAGGTGCAGGTCGACAAGCAGCACATCGACATCCTGTGTGCCCGCTTCGTGCTGCAACCGCAGCGCTTCGACGTCGTCGCCGCTACCAATTTGTTCGGCGACATCCTCAGCGACCTGGGTCCGGCAACCACCGGCACCATTGGCCTGGCGCCAAGCGCCAACCTCAATCCGGAACGCCAGTTCCCATCGCTGTTCGAGCCGGTGCACGGTTCGGCACCCGACATCTATGGCCGCCGCATCGCCAACCCCATCGCCATGATCTGGTCGGGTGCGCTGATGCTCGACTTCTTGACGCAAGGGCAAGGTGCCGGCCGCGCAGCGCACGACGCCATCGTTCGCGCCATCGAGGACGTCATCCGAAGCGGGCCGCGCACGCCCGACCTCGGCGGCGACGCCCATACCGAAGACGTCGGCCAGGCAATTGCCAATCGAGTGAAGGAATTCTGAAATGCCATTGACGATTCAACATGACGACCTGCTCCCCGGCCGTAACTTCATCGCGGGACAATGGCGCGAGGCGCAGGAGGGCCAACGTTTCGGGGTGACCGACCCGGCGACCGACGCGGTGTTCGCCACCGTGCCGGACAGCGGTGCTCTCGACGCCGCTGCGGCGCTTGAGGCGGCCCACGCGGCGTTTCTGATCTGGCGTGCGGTGCCGGCCAAGCAACGGGCGCAGATCCTCAATCGCTGGAACGCACTGATCCTCGCGCACCAGGACGACCTCGGCCGTCTGATCTCGCGCGAGCAGGGCAAACCGCTGGCCGAAGGGCGAGGGGAGGTCGCCTACGCTTCGAGTTATGTGGAATGGTTCGCTGCCGAAGCCACGCGTGCCAACGGCGACGTGATCCCCGCGTCGGTGCCCGGCCGGCGCATGTTCGCGCTGAAGGAACCGGTCGGCGTGGTCGCCGCGATCACGCCCTGGAATTTCCCCGCGGCGATGATCGCCCGCAAGATCGCCCCTGCGCTGGCCGCCGGTTGCACCGTGGTCTGCAAGCCGGCCGAGGACACGCCGCTGACCTCGCTGGCGCTGGTCAAGCTGGCCGAGGAGGCAGGCGTCCCCGCGGGGGTGCTGAACATCGTGACAGCTTCGCGTGAACGCACGCCCGAGGTCGTCGATGTCTGGCTCGACGACCCGCGCGTGCGCAAGATCACCTTCACCGGCTCCACACCAGTGGGCAAGCATCTGGCGCGCCGCGCCGCCGACACGCTCAAGCGGCTGTCGCTGGAGCTGGGTGGCAACGCGCCTTTCATCGTCTTCGAGGACGCCGACCTCGATGCCGCCGTCGAGGGCCTGATGGTGGCCAAGTTCCGCAACGGCGGGCAGACCTGCGTGAGCCCGAACCGGGTGTTCGTGCAATCGCCCGTGCACGACGCCTTCGTCGAGAAGCTGGCCGCTCGCATCTCGGCGCTCAAGGTCGGCCCGGCCAGCGACCCGGCCTCACAGATCGGGCCGATGATCAACGCGAGGGCCGTCGACAAGATCGAGCGCCATGTGCAAGACGCCGTCGCGCGCGGCGCGGCCACGCTGGTCGGCGGCGCGCGGCTGCCGGCCCTCGGGCCGAACTACTTCGCGCCGACGCTGCTGGTCGGCGCTGACGGCGGCATGGCCTGCGCCTGCGAGGAAACCTTCGGGCCGCTGGTGGCCATCACGCGCTTCGAGACCGAAGCCGATGTGATCCGCGCGGCGAACGACACACCCTTCGGTCTGGCGGGCTATTTCTATGCCACCGACGTGCGGCGCATCTGGCGCATGGCGGAGGCCCTGCAGACCGGCCTGGTGGGCGTCAACGAAGGCGCGCTAGCTGCCGAGGCGGCACCGTTCGGCGGCGTCAAGGAGTCAGGCTATGGGCGCGAGGGCTCGGTGCACGGCCTGGACGACTACATGCACCTGAAATACGTGTGCCAGGGGCAGCTTTGAGGTCATACCTTTTCTGCAAGGCCGCCTTTCAAATGCTGTGTCCGGTGACGCCGGCACTGGCCGCAAAGATCAACGTGGTGCGTCTTTGCTCGAACGCCGCAGGAAGGTTTGCTATGGGCAGCAGCGCTCCTGCATGTAGCTGATCTGCAAGCGGCAGCAGCGTGGGCGGGGACGTGTTCCGATCGGCCGCGAGGGTGTTGTCTACCGCCCATGTCCCTGCGCGTCGATGAACTCGACGGCTTTGCCGACGCGGACGTAGTCCAGGACGGGTACCCGCCGTCAGGGTCGCAGCGAGGTGGCGTCTGGCCCGGGGAAGTCGGCCGGCAGCTGGGTGTCGGGGTTGCGCCCCGCCAGCCATTTCAAGGCACGCGGCATGACGGTCTGGAAGGCGGCGCAGCGCATGCCCGGCGATGCGCCATGGCCGAACCAGACATGCCCGTAGGCGGACACGAAGACGCGGCCCCGGCCGTACCTCACGGTCCATTCGACGGGGAACTGCCGGCCGTCCACGCCGTCGTGTGCATAGGCGATCACGTCGACGTTGCGGGCCGGGCCGCGGGCGTAGCGGTAGACCTCCATGTCGGCGGCCCGCCAGCTGCGCGGCAGGCCGGCATGGATGGGATGCTGGCCGCGTTGGTGCACGAGCGTGTCGGTGCGATCGCCGTGCCAGGTGTCGTCGCCGTCACCGGCCGGTACGGTCTGCAGTGTCTCGTCCTCGCGCACCAGCAGCGCCGAGCCGAAGTGCTTGTCGCGCCAGCCCAGGCCGATCATCTCGTTGTACTGGGGCCACTCGGCGAAGGCATTGTTCGCCTCGTGGTAGACGTAGAAGCCACCACCGCCGCGCACGAAGGCCTCGAAGGCGCGCTGCACTTCGGCCGGCCAGCCCGGCTTGCCGCCGAGGTTGTTGTAGCCCGACAGCACCACGTCGTAGTGCGTGAAGTCGGGCCGCCAGCGCGCCCAGGCTGCGGGGTCGCTTGCATCCGGTGGCGTGATGGAGACGTTCACCTCGAACGAGCCGTCGCGGGCGAGGATCTCGCGCACCAGTGCCAGCCGGCGTGGCCAGTCGTGGTTGCTGATGCCCTCGATGATGAGCACCCGGATGCGCGGGGCTTCGGCGGCGCGCGTCAGCAGTGGCAGGCCGGCCGCTGCCAAGGCCAGTGCGGTGAACAGGAAGGTCCTTCGGTCACGTCCCATGGAAGCACCCGACGGCCGCGCTAGAAGCGGTCGAAGAAGGCCTTGGTCTCGGCTGCCGAGAAGCCGGGCGGCCAATGCCCGCCGGTCGCGTGGCCGCACCAGACGACCGGCTTGCCCGCGCTGCAGCCCTGGTACTCCACGCAGCCGTTGGTGCCGATGGGCTTGGTCGTGGCGCTACAGCTGTTGCGGGCCAGGAAGGTGTTGCGGGCATCCTCGCCGGCAGAGTAGGGCACGACGTTGTCATCCATGGCGTGGTCGAAGATGGCGGCGACGCGATGCGCCGAGCTGCCGCATCCACTCCACAGCGAGCCGGACAGCGGGGCGATGGCTCGCACCACGTCACCCATCTGGCAGCCGATGGCGTTGGACATCATGCCGCCGAAGCTGAAGCCGGTGGCGAACACCCGTTGCGGGTCGGTGCACACGCCTTGCTGGACCTGGCTGATCATGCTGCGCATGAAGCGGATGTCGCGGTCGCCGTCGTTGGCCCAGCCGGCATCCAGGCCTTGCGGGGCGATGAAGATGGCGTTGTCGCCGTACAGCGGCTTCAGTCCGAAGAAACCGCCCCAGGTATAGACATCGTTGGCGCTGCCGCCGCGCCAGTGCAGGCCGATGACGACGGGATAGGTCTTGTTGCGGTCGTAGCCGGCCGGCATCTCGATCCAGTAGCTGCGCTGGACGTTGTCCGACGTGATCGACTGGAGGCCGGTGCTGAACTTGGCCGTGATGCCGCAGCCGGCGCTGCCGGTGGCGACTGGTGCCGGGGGTGGTGGCGTGGGCGTTGGCGTCGAGGAACTCTCGGACGCCGAGCCACCGCCGCAGGCGGCGAGCGCGCAGAGGAGCAGTAAGGCGCCCAGCACTCGCCGCGCCACCGTCGAATGCAGCCGTCTCATGGCTTGACGGGCTCCACCGTCACCAGCGCGATGTCGTTGCTGCGCATGGTCAGCTTCCACTGCAGCTTGCCGTCCTTGCCGACCTTGACGATGCGGTCCGCCTCGGGCTGGTCCTCGGTGAGGCTTTGCAGCTGGGCCAGCTGTTCGGCGCTCAGGTCCTTGGGAGCACCCATTTCGAGGTAGGCGGTGTAGGCGTCGTTGAGCTTGTGGCCGGTGCGGCGCACCAGCACGCGGTAGTTGCCGGCGCTGACGTTGCGCAGGTTCAGCGTGACGGCGGGTGCTGGGCCGTTGGGCACCGGCTTGCCGAAGAAGACGCCGTTGCTGTTCTTCTTCTGGTCGGGATGCTGCCAGTCCCAGACCACCACGGCGGCCTTGCCGCCATCCACGGCAGCCAGCACCTTGTCGTCCTTGCTGGGCACCTCCTTGCCGCGCAAGGCGTTGAGGTATTTGTAGGCGAACCACGCCGGCTTGCGCACGCCGTCGCGCGTCATCAGGCCGAAGCCGCCATGGAAGGCGCGGTCCGGCGGGCCCGGCTCCTCGAACAGGTCGCTGTAGGTCCAGTAGCTCATCGCCTGCGCGTAGCCGCGCGTGCCGCGCAGCTTGGTCAGGATCCACGGCGCGCTGATGTAGCTGTCGTGCACCTTGTCGCGCGGGTTGTAGCTGGTGCTCCACTCCGTGATGTACAGCGGGATGCCGGGGAAGGCCGAGGCCTCGATCTCGCTGCGGTTGCGGCGCACGTCGCCAATGATGGAGTTGGCGTCGGGGGCCAGGATGCGGTCGGATTGGCCGTATTCGTCGAGGAAGCCCTCGGTCACGCCGTAGGTGTGGGTGGTGACGAAGTCCACCGGCACGCCTTGCTGCTTGGCATAGGCCAGCAGCTCGGGCACCCAGGCCGCGCCGGCAGTGGACGGGCCGCCCACCTTCAGCGCCGGGTCGACCTTCTTGAGGGTGCGCGCCGTGTTGGCGTAGAGCTCGAAGTAGGCCTTCTGGTCGGCCTTCTCCCAGAAGCCGTCCAGGTTGGGTTCGTTCCAGACCTCGAACGGCCACTTGCGCACTTCTTCGGCGCCGTAGCGCTGGATCAGATGGCGCGCGAAGGCATCGATCAGCTCGGCCCAGGGCCCCGGCTGCGGGTGCGAGGTGTTGCCCTTCCAGTGGAAGATGGTGAGGTTGGAGGTCGTCATCACCTTGGGCGAGAAGCCCAGTTCGATGAAGGGCTTGATGCCGCGGACGAGCAAGGCGTCGTACACGCGGTCAATGCCGCTCCAGTCGAACACCAGCTTGTCGCCTTCCTTCTTCACGGTGCCGTAGACGTCGTGGAAGACGTCGTGGAAGCGCACGGAGCGAAAGCCCAGTTCATCGACAGCGGTCTTCAGCTGTGCGAGGTTCTCCGGGCGACCCGTGGTGCCGACATAGTCGGAGCCGACCGCCAGATCGAAGAAGCGATCGACTGGCGCCTTCGCGACAGCGATGTCGAGGTCGACCTTGCGTTCGGCCGGGCCGGCGGCGCCCGCCTGGGCGCACAGGCTCAGCGCCAGCACGGCGGCAGAGAGGGAAGTCAGGCGTTTGATCATGAGGGTGGGGCGGCGCGGGATGGCGTTCAAGGTTGGATGTCCCATTCGATGCTGTCGGTGGCGCCGCGCTCATCGCGCACGCGCAGGGTGGTGCGGCCCGGCGCCAATGGCACCGCGGGCCAGGCGGCGATGCGGTCGACGACGGGCACGGTGCCCATCGGCTTGCCATTGACTTCCAGGCTGGCCTGGCGGCCGTTGCTGTAGGCCTTCACGGCCACGGTGCCCGCGGGCCGCGGGCTGGCTCGGCGGTTGGCCAGATGCAGCACGGGCTCCCGCTGCCACCAGGCCTGCCAGAGCAGGAAAGCGTCCTTGCGGAAGCGCCGGTCGTAGGTGACGAGGCCCTTGTCGTTGACGCCGGGGGCGTCGCCTTCGTTGCGGCCTGCCGAGGCATGGTCAAAGCCCAGCCAGACGAAATGACCCCACAGGAAGGGGCGCGCCGAGAGCTGGCGGGCATAGGCCTCGTGGAAGAGGGCCTGGTACTGCTCGGGGTGCCAGCGCGCGCCCGGCTGCGGCCTTTTCGGCGGGTCTTCCTGCTGCAGCACGCTGGCGCCGGCGCCGTATTCGCCCAGGCCGATGGGCTTGGTCGGCAGCTTCTCGTGCAGGCGATCCGCCCAGGGGCCGATGTCGGTGAACTCGCCGTCGTACCAACCCCAATAGCGGTTGTAGGAGGCCAGGTCGGTCTGCAGCGCCATGGGATGGTCGTCCGGCGCGCAGCAGTGCGCATAGGTCGTCAGGCGTGCCGGGTCTTCCTGCTTGGCCAGGCGGTGCAGCTCGCCGAGCAGGTTGCGGATGGCGTCGTCGGAGCGGTAGACCTCATTGCCCACGCCCCAGACGGCCACCGACGCGTGGTGGCGGTTCTGGCGCACCAGCTCGCGCAGCTGCTGGAACAGGTTGTCGCGGAAGGCCGGCGCCTCGCTCATCGCCGCGTTGAGCGGGATCTCGGTCCACAGCACCAGGCCGAGTTCGTCGGCGCGTTCGTAGACGCGCGGTGGGTGCTGGTAGTGCACCAGCCGCAGCCCGGTGACGCCGAGCTCCATCAGGATGCGCAGGTCCTCGTCGACCTCGGCATCGCCCACGGCCACGCCGTGGCCGGGGCGGCCGGGGTGGAAGTAGTTGACGCCATGCAGCGGGTAGGGCTTGCCGTTGAGCAGGAAGCCGCGCTGCGGGTCGACGGCGACCTGGCGCAGGCCCAGCGGCAGCTGCACGCTGTCACGCACGCTGGTGCCCTGGAGCAGTTCGGCGCTCAGCCGGTAGAGGTAAGGGTCGAACACGCCTTGCCACAGGTGCGGCTTGGCTACGTTCAGCTGCACGCTTGCGGCGTCGGCTGCGCCGGCCGGCAGCTCCACTGCCTGGCTCTGCTGCAGCACGGTGCGGCCCGCGGCGTCGCGCAGTGTCAGGCGCAGCAGGCGCCGGGCGGGCAGGGCGGCGTCGTTGCGCAGCTGCACCCGCACCTTCAGCTGTGCGGCCGCGGAGGTCAGGGCCTCGGTGTCGACCTGGACGCCAGGGCCGCCATGGTCGAGCAGCTCGATGTGAGCGTCGTCGGTTTCAATGAGGCGCACCGGCCGTACCAGGCCGCCGAAGACGGTGAAGTCGCCGCCGAGCGGCGCTACATGCGGCAGCGCGCCGTTGTCTACGCGCACGGCAAGCAGGTTGCGGCCGGGGCGGAGCAGGTTCGTGATGTCGAAGCGAAAGCGCGCATAGCCGCCGTCGTGGCGGCCGGCGCGCTGGCCATTGACCCAGACCTCGGCGGCCATCGTGGCGGCGTCAAACTCCAGGAACTGGCGCCGGCCCGCGGCTGCGGCCGGACGCTCCAGGACGCGCCGGTACCAGGCGGCGCCGCGGTAGTAGGCGCCGCCCGCTTCGCCGTCGACGGCATTGAAGCTGTGCGGCAAGACGACCCGCGCCCAGGTGGAATCATCCAGCTCGGCCGCCGCCTTGGCGTCTCCAGCCTGGAAGCGCCAAGGCCCATCAAGCAGAAGCTGTTGACGCTGCGCCATCACGGGCATGGCTGTCAACATCACCGCCAAGGCCAGTGACAACTGCTGCATTGCCCGCCCCAACAGGGCGTGCCGAATTCTTCGAGACTTCGTCATGAGGTTCTCTGCAAGGGCCGGTCGGGCTGACCCTGGAAGCGCACCTTTGCTGACGCGTGGAAGAAGTTGGTCATCAACGAGGACATAAGTTTTTGATGGGAGCATCAGGAGCATGAACACAACAGGCAGCAAGTATCGGAAGTGTAGGAACCCAATTCGAAAGCGCTCTATCGCAACACCGCGTCAACCACCTGGTTTGGCGACAATGTGCATTATGTAAAATCAATAGCGTGCGGCGCCCATGAGGAACTTCAGCTTGCCAAATAGCAGCGCCAAGCACTGCGGCCCAAGTGCTCGCAGCAATGGCTTCATCCTGCGCTACCTCCCACAAAGGCGCCAAGAATTCGACGCACTCGGTCCCTCGCAGCGACTACTCCACTTATTTAAGCGCTTCCTTCAAGGTCTCCGCACCTTCCACGATCGTCTTGCCGTTGCCCGTCAGCACCGCTGCAGCGAAGTCGATGACGGCGCCAATCTTGGCGAGCTTGGCCTTGACGCTCTTGACCTTGGCAATCACCTGCTGTGCCGCGTCGACCGCCGACTTGATGTGCTCAGCTGAAATCTTCGCTTCACCTGCTTGCAAGAGGATGCTCAAGCCGGTGAGAGCGGTAGCTTTCGCTGCAAGGCGGTCTTGTGTCGCCAGGACGGCGTCGATGACCTCCTGCGCGGTCGCCTTCTTCAAATCCTCATTGAGCGCATCAAGCTGGTCGTTCAGGAACGTTCTCAACGAGGCCAGCGAGGCTTCGTCAAGCTGATCCCCGACCTGGGCTACCGCGATGAGTTGCTTCTCAGGCCCGGAAGTGCCTGTGGATTCATTGTTCGCTTCGGTGCTCATGCTCTGTTCCTGTGCTTAAAAGCCCGCCTCGATGGCATCCCGAGCCTCAAGTGTCTTGGTCCGGAAGTCGTCCAACTGGTTCAGCAGCGCACGCGGGTCCGACTTGAGCGCCTCTTGCTGAAACACCGGCACAGAGACAATCCAGGCGTCGATGGCGGCGACGATCTTGGTGGGCACATCGCCGGCTTTGCCCGCCTTGGCCAGGCGGGAGTCGATCGCCTTCGAAGTCACCCCGATCTGCCGGCGCAGTTCCGCTGTTCGGATGGGCTCCGCTACGGCCATGGGTTTCCCCATGCCCACACTGATCTCGCTGCCCCGCGTCACGCGCGCGGTCGTAGTCAGCCAGCCGTCGTAGTTGGACTGCTGGGCCTCGTCGACAAAAAAGCTTCGCAAGACGCGCGCGTTGGCCACGAGGTCCGGCCCTGCGGCCACCAGCCGCCGGATGCCGTCCTCTCGCTCGGCCTTCACAAGGACATCAGCGAGCAGCGACAACACGCTGGCGACAGCGGTGACCTTCTTTGGATTGACGATCGAAGCGCCGTCCTTGTCCTTGAGTGCGCTCAACTTCTTGGCCGTTCCCTGAATGGAACTGCGAACCTCGAACTGCTTGTCGTCAACCATCGCTAGCAGGGTCTTGGCGTAGAGCTCCAAGGTGTCGACAGTGACCTCCTGGAACGCAACGGTGGCGTCACCCGTCAACCCACAGCTCTTCTTGAGCGCCTTGGCACCTTCTACATCGCCCGTTGGCGTTGATTCCGACAGCAAGACGCGCACGYCCGCCGCGTCATTGCACAGCTTGGCGACCTGCTGAATCTCCTGTCGAACGGCACCCGTCATCTTCGTGGTCTCACCGGCGAAGTTGGTGATCGCCTTGTAGTTGGCGCAGCCTGCCAACGCCAGGACGGCCAAGGCCGCAATCGCACGCAATGGCACGCTCATGTCTCACTCCCCTTTGAGCCTGTAGGCCTGTGAATGATCGGCGGCGCTGGGGGAAGGCTCATCCCAAAAGTTAATGAGGCCGCCAACCAATTCCCCCGAGGCAAACTCATGCACCAGAAGGCGGCAAGCTCGACGCGCCGCAACAGGTGAATGGACGCCGCTGCACGTCGGAGCGCGATGCCGGCACGCGGTCCGGGCATCGCACGCTCAATGCCTGCGCGGACAGTTTTCGCCAGCCGGCGCCGGCGGGGTGGCCTCGGCGGTGCTCGCGGCCGAGGCGGACGGCGAAGGCCCCACGGTCACGGCCGCCGAGCCGCAGTTGTTGCTGTAGAACCAGTTGGCAATGTAGGGGACCGGCACGATGGCGTCGCTGAGGTACAGGAACAGCTCACCGTCGCGCGACGCCGTGAACGTCAGCTTCGCCTTGCCAGAGCCCTTTTCAATAGGCTGCATCTTCAAGGCCGGCTCGACGTTGCCGCGCTGGCCGATGCGAATCATGGGAACAAAGTAGTCGACATCCCATGAGCGCTTGATGAGCGCAAAGAGGTTGTGCGGCCAGCCCCGTGCCTTCAGCCCCGCCACGCTGGCCTCGACGCCCTTGTCGTACCAAGGCGGGCTGGCGCCGGTGTCCAGCTCGATTTCATACGACTGGTCCGCCTTGACGGAAAGGCCCGTGGCCCAGCAGACCTCGCTCGTGTCGAAACGCGCCTTAGGAGCAAGGGGACTGTCGCCGACGTCCCGTAAAGATTTTGAAGGCGTGCAGAACGCTCCCGCCGAGTCCGCGCTGCGCGCGACGAAGTGGCTGACGCCGCCCACGATCAGGTACAGCAGCGCCAACGCAAAGATCAGCGGCACGATGCCCCGGGAAATCAGCCAGGCCGCGCCAATCAGGAACGGGTTGTTGCGCAACACCCGGGCCACCTTCAGCGTGGGCGTGCTGGGCACGTGGCCATCGATGACCTTCTCGATCCGCCGCTGGACGCGCACCCGCCAGAGCAGGACCGCCAGCAGGGCTACAACCAGCAGCTTCAGAACCGGGCTGACATCGGCCCATGTTTGCCACTTGGTGTATGCAAGGACCACCACCACCACGACGCCCAGGAGCGCCGCCGCCTTGAGGGTGGAGTTCTTCGCCGAGTCGCGGACCCAGGTCACGTAGTCCTCGCGCCGGTCAGCATGCCAGGCAAACCAGGCACGGTCATGAACGCGCTGCCGAAGGAAGTTGCTGACCTGGAACAGGCCCCCCACCATCGCGATGACGACCAGCATCCCGAACGGCTGCTCGCAGAAGGCCTCGACCCAGCCTCTGGCCCAATTGGGCGCCAGCTCGCGCAACTGCGGCCTCCAGGGCTCGACGATGCCCTTCAAGGTCTCGTTGATCCCGTCCGATGTAGCCTCCGCGCGGCCGCCCAGCTGTTCGTTGGCCCGGCCAAGCGTTTCAAACATCGCCGCGGCGAATTTCTTGGCGTCCAACGGATAAATCACCAACGCCAACGTCGCGAACAAAAACGCGAAATACGCGACCCGGCGCAACCAGACCGTATCGCGGATCTGTTCCACCATGCCTTGCAAGGGCGCGCCGATCTTTTCGATGGCCACCCTGACCTTCTCGGTCCTTGATGCCGCCACGCTGGCCTGCGCCGTCGTGGACTTGGACAGCTTCATGCCCCGGTCCTCGAACCCCACCATGGGCAGCAGCGAGCCGTCCGGCGCCAGCACATCAAACTCGGCGGGCAGCGCGATCGGCGCGTAGGCATCCGAGCCGTAGGCGATGCGCGCGATAACGCTGCCATGCACGATGGCGCGGATGGGCTGGCCCGTGGTCTTGTCCATGCCCATGTCCACGCGCCGCGGCGCGTAGCGGTAGTACGAGCCTGCGCCCGCGCGGGCGTCGTACAGCCGGGCAAAGGGCGACTTTTCCTGGGCCACCTCCTGCACGGTTCGCGCGTCCAGCCGCAGGCCTGCATCACTGGCCTGGCTGATCATCCAGTCCAGCGTCACCAGCGATTGCTGGTCCTCCGGGTAGCCGCCACCCACGTTGGAGTGGGCGCCGGAGAACCACACCTGCGTCAACCGGTCCGGCGGCACCTTGTTCGCGGCGACCAGCGCAGCCTCGTGAGCCTCATCGAAGAGGATGGGATGGAAGGTCTGGCGCTCGTCATCCAGCGACAGCGCATGGCAGGCGCGCTGGACTTGCACGCTCAAGTGATGGTCCTTTGACACCATGGGCCATATCAGCAGCGAGATTCCCCACTTGAGCTCGTCCACTGGCATCCCATACGCCGCCACGGTGTCCCACAGGCCAAGGAAGCGGATAGGGACCTTGCGCCGCTCCGGCGGCAAGTCCTGAATGTGGCGCCTGCCGGCGAGCGTCGAGGGCAGCAGCAGCAGGTCGCGCAGCCGGCGGCCCAGCCAGACGATGGGGCTCCAGGACGGATAGGTCTCGTTGCGGTAGCGGCGGTACGCCGCCAGCGCGTGCGCATGCAGTTCAGACTCGGACCGCCCCTGCACCAGGCCCTGGCTCTCGATCAGTGCGACCACCACGCGAATGGTGTATGCGCCCCGGCTGAACCCGAAGCCGTAGATCTCGTCGCCCGGCTCCCAGACCCGGCAGACGAACTTGTAGAGGTCGATGACGTTGCGCTTGAGGCCGTAGCCGAACGCGCCGCCCAGGGCGGCCAGGTATTTGTTGGACGACGTGCCCACGCCGTCGTCATAGTGCGCAAGCTGGTCGGGCTCGGTCTGGTCCAGTGCCTGGAAGATGCGCCAGACATTGGTCTTTTCCGCCTTGGCGGAACTGTTGCCCGTTCCGTCCGAGCACAACACAAGTCTCTTTGGCATGTCCCCTCCCACTCCCAACAATGAATCGACGCCGGCGGCGCCACACACTGGCCTTTCAGGCCGCTGCGGCTAATTCGGCCACGCCTGCACGCGTGAGTCGCCGTTCTGCACGTGATAGTCGAACGCGAGTGCCACGCCCAGCTCCGAGACCAGCTGGGCTTCTTGGCCGTGGCCGCGGCCGGCACGAAGGAGGCGTCATAGGCGCGGTGCATCCGTAGCCGCTTCACGACAGGCGCTTCACCCAGCTGGGCGAAAGCATCTTTCCATTCGGGCGGTACGGAGGCCTTGTCCGGGCCGGAGCTGATACTGTGGGAGTCCAATCGCAAGGCCAACACCGAGCGCCGATTTCAGCGCTCGGAACTCCAAATTGCCCACGGCGCGATCTCTCAGTATTGCGTTCATGGCACTCCCCTCCCCTGGGCCTGATTTCATTCGGCCTCTCTCAGGAAGGCATCCCCAACACTGTGGAAGGGCTGGCGCGCTCCCACTACTAAACGGTGATGGGCACTCGCTGGCCCAAGCCAGCCGCGTAAAACGGCCGCGTGCGTCTGCTGGCGCACATACACCAGGCTGAGGGGCGTGCACGATGCCCGGCAATGTCCGCCCGCTGGGAACCATCATGAATGAAGCTGCGCTGCCTCTGACCGACGAGGACGACGGCCCCTTGTCGCCATGGTGGGTCCGCACCGTGTTGATCGTGATGGCGCTCGGCTTCGCCGGCCTCATCGCAGTCACGTTGCTCGCCTACCGCAATGCACCGCCCATCCCCGCGCAGGCGACGGACCTTGCAGGCTCGCTGCAATTCAGCGGCGACGACATCGCAGAAGGCCAGGCCGTGTTTCTGAAATACGGGCTGATGGCCAACGGCAGCATCTGGGGCCACGGTGCCTACCTTGGGCCAGACTACGCGGCCGCGGCCTTGCACCGAATGGGCGAAGTCACGGCCCAGTCCATCGCGCTGGCGCGTCACCAGCAACCCTTTTCGGATCTGACGCCGTCTCAGCAGGCGGCGGTGCGCGCCGAGGCGGCGGTCGAGCTGAAGACCAACCGCTACGACCCCGACACCGGGGTGTTACGGCTGACCGCCTCGCAAGCGGCGGCTCATCGAGAGCTGATCGAGCACTGGACCCGCTACTTTCACGACCCGGCGCTCAATGGGGGGCTCTCGGCCGACCTGATCACGGACCGCGCGGAGCTGAGGCAGTTCACAGCCTTCGTCAGCTGGGCCGCGTGGGCTTCCGTCGCCGTGCGGCCGGGCGAAAGCTATTCCTATACCAACAACTTTCCCTACGACCCGAACGTTGGCAACCGGCCGGTCGCCGGAGCCCTGTTCTGGAGCGCCCTGAGCCTCGTGGTGCTGTTGGCCGGGATCGCCGTGGTGCTGCTGGCCTTCGGCAAGTTCGATTACCTCGGCTGGGTCACCCGGGGCCACAAGGTCAGGCCGCAGCTGCTGCCGGGMCAGTCCAGCGACGGGCAGAAAGCGTTGGTCAAGTTCTTCGTGGTGGTCGCCGTACTCTTGCTAGGGCAGACGCTGGTCGGCGGCGGTGTCGCACACTACCGCGCCGACCCGGGCAGCTTCTACGGCTTCGACCTCGAACGCATCTTTCCCAGCAATCTGCTGCGAACCTGGCACCTGCAGCTGGCGATCTTCTGGATCGCGACCGCCTATGTCGCTGCGGCGCTGTTTCTCGGGCGTTCACTGCGCAAAGACGAACCGCGCTGGCTCGCACCGTTGACGCACGTGCTCTTCGCTGCGTTCGCCCTGGTGATTGGCGGCAGCCTGCTCGGGGAGTGGCTGGGAATCTCGCAGGTGCTTGGCGATTGGTGGTTCTGGCTCGGCAACCAGGGCTGGGAATACCTCGAACTCGGCAGAGTGTGGCAATACCTTCTGGTGGCCGGCCTCTTCGCGTGGTTCGCACTGCTGTGGATCCTGGTGCGGCCCAACGCGCTCGCGAACCCCACGGTGCGGCCCATCGTCAGGATGTTCCTGGTCGCCGCCATCGCGATTCCGCTGTTCTACATTCCGGCGCTGTTCATTGGTGCCAAGGCCAACTACACGGTGGTCGACACCTGGCGCTTCTGGATCATCCATCTGTGGGTCGAAGGCTTCTTCGAGTTCTTCGCCACGACCGTGGTGGCGCTCACGTTCTTCCAGCTCGGCCTGGCTCGCCGCAATGTGGCCTTGCGTGTGATCTATCTCGACGCGATCCTGTATTTTCTCGGCGGCCTGATGGGCACCGGCCATCACTGGTACTTCACCGGCCAGAGCAACTTCAACATGGCCTTGTCGGCCTTGTTCTCCGCCCTCGAGGTGGTTCCGTTGACCTTGCTGACGCTCGACGCATGGGACTTCGTGCGCACCACGCGCGGCGTACGCGACGCCACGGGCAAAGCCATCGAGATCCCGCACAAGTGGGCCTTCTATTTCCTGATGGCGGTCGGCTTCTGGAACTTCGTCGGCGCGGGGATGCTCGGCTTCCTGATCAACCTGCCGATCGTCAGCTACTACGAAGTCGGCACGCTGCTGACGCCCGCCCACGGGCACTCGGCCATGATGGGTGTCTTCGGCATGCTGGGGATCGCGCTGATGGTCTTCGTGCTGCGCCAGACCAGCGATGACTCACGTTGGCCTGCGATCGAAAGGTATGTCCGGGTCGCGTTCTGGGGCACCAACGGCGGCTTGGCGCTGATGGTGGGCCTGAGCCTGTTCCCGGCGGGGCTGCTGCAGCTGTGGGACGTCCTGCACAACGGCTACTGGCATGCCCGCAGCCTGGACTACATCGCCAGCGAACGTTCGCAGCTGCTCGAATGGATGCGCATGCCGGGCGACGTGGTGTTCATCGTGTTCGGGGCCGTGCCGCTGGTGATCGCGTCGGTCAAGGCGTACCTCGGCGTGCGGGAGGGCGCCAAGTCGATACGCCCATTGCTCGTCCCCGCGAAGCTGCCGGTGTAGTGCTTGTGATCGCGCCCGCCCTGCCCGCTGCAGGCATGACGGGCACGGTACGCGACCGTGCGACAGCGCACGGACCCGGACGATCGCACCGCACAAACTAGGGCTGACAGCTCCGGCCGCACAAACGCTTCGCACGACTTTGAAGGACCCCATGCAGATCTTGCTCCACACTGACCCCAACACCGACGGCAGCGCGGCGATGACCGACCATCTCGACGCGGTCGTCAATGCCGCACTCGGGCGCTTTGGCGAACGCGTCACGCGCGTCGAAGTTCATCTGTCCGACGCGAACAGCCGGGCCAAGTCTGGAACCGACGACATTCATTGCATGCTCGATGCACGGCTCAGCGGCGAAGAGGCCATCGTCGTGAACGACAGCGCCGCCAACGCGCACCAGGCCATCGCCGGAGCGGTGCACAAGCTCAAACGCGCAGTCGGTGCTGCGATTGCCAAGCATCATCCACGGCATCAACCCGTGCACCCCTGACGGCCTTCGCTTCGTCGCTGCCGGCGGCGAAGCGCCGACGCGGCGTCACGGACCTGCTCCTGATGCGTGGCGCAGAACAGGCTGTCCTTCATATCAGCGAGCAAAGCGTCGGGCCGTGGCGCTGTGGACACAGCGGCGACGCAGCGGCGACGCAGCGGGCTTAGATCATGTCGCTCACCCGAAATGCAACCATCATGACGAGTCTGAAGTGCCGGATTCATGCATCGAGCCGATCTGCGCCGCCCGCTGGCGGATCAAGATAGAGCGCCTCGAAGGCATCGCAGGGCAGTGGCCGGCTGAACAGATAACCCTGCATCTCATTGCAGACCAGCTCCTGCAACAAGCGCCGCTGCGCCTCGGTCTCCACGCCTTCGGCCACCACGTTGAGCTTCAGAGAGTGCGCGAGCGTGATGATGGTCGAGACCAGTGCCAGGCCTTCCGAGCTGGTGGTCATGTCGACGACGAAGGAACGGTCGATCTTGAGTGTGTCGACCGGCAATTTGGACAGATAGCTCAGCGACGAAAATCCGGTACCAAAGTCGTCGATGGCGACGCGAACGCCCATCGCGCGGATCGCGCGCAGGCTGCTGATGCTATGCAGCACGTCCTCCATGATCAGGCTTTCTGTGATCTCCAACTCCAGGCCGGCCGCTGCCTGCGGGTCGATGCTGATGGCTTGCTCAACCTCGGCGATGAAGTCGCGATTGCGCAGCTGCAGCGGCGACACATTGACGGCGATACGCACGGCTGAAAAGCCATCGCGGCGCCAGCGCAGATAGTCGCTGACTGCACTGCGCAGGGCCCAGCGCCCAACCTCGTAGATCAGACCGGTCTCTTCGAGGATCGGAATGAACTGGGTCGGCGGTACCAGACCCGTGCGTGGGTCATTCCAGCGTATCAAGGCCTCAGCGCCAGTCAGCAAGCCGCTGCGCAGATCGACCTTGGGTTGGTAGTGAAGTACGAATTCCTCGTTCTCCAGCGCCTGTCGCAGCTGGTTCTCCAGTGCCAGCTTGCTGGCTACGGAGGCGGTCATCTGCGGCGTATAGAACAGGTAGCGGTCACCGCTGGATTTGGCCTTTTTCAAGGCCGCCTCGGCGTTCTTGAACAAGCTCTCGGCGCTGGCGCCGTCGTCCGGGAACACCGCGACACCCACCTTGACGGAGATGCGGAACACCGCCTCATTGAGCGGGAAGGAATGGTTCAAGAACGCCATCAAAGTCTGCTCCAGCAGCTGCCGTACGCCGCCCAGGCGCGTGACACGCGGCAGCACCGCGGCGAAGCGGTCCGAACCGATGCGTGCCACCAGACCAGCATCGCCCATTTGCTGAACCAGCCACGCGGCGACCTGACGCAACAGTTCGTCGCCGGTCACCTGGCCCAGGCTGTCGTTGATGTTCTTGAAGCGTTCGAGATCGAACAGGAACACGGCCATGGGGTGGCCGCCGGCGATAGCGGCGAGCAGATGCCATGTCACCCGATCAAGGAACAGCGTGCGGTTCGCCAATCCGGTCAGCACGTCGAAATAGGCGAGGTACTCCAGCCGCTCCAGTTTCTCGATATGGTCAAGCGCGAATGAGATATCGCCGGCCAGCTCCTGCAATAGCTGCATTTCCTGCGCATCGAATATGCCGGCCTCGCCCGAAAACAGCGCCATGACTGCCCATGGCTGCCCGTGCAGCGTCAAAGGGAAATAGCCAAATGATCGGTAGCCCCCGCCCCGCAGCTCGGCGCGGAATGGCGCCATCGCAACATCGCTCTCGACATCGTTGCAGATCACTGGTTGCGATGATCGAAGTGCTCGGCAGGCCGGCCGGTCGCTGCTCGGTGCGTCTACGCGGGCACTCGGCTGGATAGGGTTGACATTGCCTGGCTCGCTGCCGTACGAGGCGACTGCCTTGCATTCCAGGGTCAAGGGATCCATGACACCGATCCAGGCCATCTTGAAAGCGCCGAGCTCGACCGCCAGCCGGCACGCCTCGCGGAACAACTCCTCGTGACCGCGCACGCGCACGATCAGCGCATTGATGCCACTCAACATCGCATAGACGCGGTTCAGGCGCCTGATCCTGCTTTCGCCGATCTTCTGCTCGGTGATGTTGAGGTGCATGACCACCACGCCATTCGGGCGCTGCTGGGCCAACGGCGTCACCGTCAGCAAAAACCACCTTTGCTCGGTCGTCGAGTCACAGGGGTACTCGATCGAAAAGCTCTTCGCTCCTTCCATCAGCACCGCACGTATGCCCGCTGAGACGATGGGCCCCTCGCTCCCTCCGTCGCCTATCGCGTCATCGCACACCTTCAGGTAATTGACACCGACCGCATAGCGTGGCCCCTGCAGCGCGTTCGCGGTGGCGAAGCAGCGCCACGCCTCATTCACCGCAACGATGGATCCCTGTGCATCGAGAACGGCGATATGGGCGGGCAGCGCATCGAGAATCGCGGCCTGCTTCACCGCCTCGTTGTGGCGTGAGTGCTCCTGGGAGCGGCGCAGCAGGGAGGTCCGGCCGAGTTGGTCAGTCACCGTGTCCACCTCGCCCCCGGTCAGTTCCTCCAGCCTTTGTTCGATCACGTGGAAAGATTCGATCAGCCTGGCGATCTCCTCGCTGACATCGTCAGCCGGCGGTAGCTCATTCGGCTTCACGGCTGCCGCCTTCCGGCAACCCCAGGGCCTGCAGCAAAGGCTGGGCCTGGCTGAGCGTGCCGACGATGCGGCGGGTCGGTGAAGGCGAGAGCTTGAACAGCGTCGGTGTCATCAATACGCCTGCCGCCATCGCCAGCTTGGGCTCTCGGAACACGTCGACCACCTCGATCTCATGCCGCTTCGGCAGATGGACGCGACATAGGGCTGACAGATTGTCGAGTGCCTGCGCCGAATTCAGCGCATCGCCGGCAACGTAGAGCCGGAACTTGAACAAGCTGCGGCGGTTCATAGAGTGCTCGCTTTCGTGACAGCCTTGGCTGCCGGTTTTGCAGCATCGGCACCGCGGAGTTCGCGCATGCGGGTGTGGCCGCGTGACAGTTCGCGCTCGCTGCTTTCGGTGGCGCTGGCCAGCAAGGCCTTTTCGACCTGCTTTGCAACCAGCTCGGTCTGCAGCGACTTCACTCGCACCTCCAACTCGGCCTCTTCGGCATCCAGCCTGACGCGCTTGAGTTTGCGGGCGACCTCGGCGGCGTCGGTCGACGAACGCTCGGCGCGTTCCTTTTCCCAGCGCAGCGTGCCCATCAGGACTTCACCACCGGCGGTATAGGTATCGGTCAGGGTCACGCCGGAGTCGCTGAGGATCAGCTCGCGCACCTGGTTCGAATGCGCTGTGCCGCGTGATTTGATGATGGACAGGCCACGATTGCGCTCGCCCGCCTGCACCAGGTAGTCGAGATGGATCCAGGTGTCCGCCACCGCCGAGATCTGCAGCGGTGAACCGCCCTCGGCCAGGCTGGACATCTCGCCCAGCAAACGGGTGCAGATCAAGGTGATGCCTTCAGATTTCGACCAATCGATCAACCGTTCGGCCACGCTGTGGGCGGTCAGGTAGTTGCCCGATTCCGACCATGTGGAGACCGGATCGATGACCAGGCAGCGAGCCTTGTGTTCGGCCGTCAGCGTCTTGATGCGCATCAGATAGGTCTCCGCGCTGCCAGCGATGGAGCGGGCCGAGACCATGCGCAGCAGACCGCTTTTCTTGTATCGGTCGAGGCGGATGCCCACCGATGCCAAGTTGCGCGCCACCTCGGAGCCATCCGAATCGAAGCTGACGAACAATGTGCGTTCGCCGCGCCCGCAGGCAGCCTCGGCGAATGCGCCGCTCAGCGTCGTCTTTGCGGTGCCCGAGAAGCCGGTGATCAGCACGCTGGCGCCACGGTAGTAGCCGCCGCCCAGCATCGTGTCCAGACGCGCGACGCCGCTGGATACGCGCTCGCTGCTGACTTTCACGTCACCGCGATCCTGCGCCCGCGCGACGGCGACCTCGAAGCCGCCATTGCCGATCACGAACGGCGATTCGTCCTCGTCGAAGCGCGAGCCGCGGTACTTCTGCACCCGCAAATTTCGCTGCGAAACACCTTGAACGACATCGTGATTGAGGATCACCGCGCAGTCGACCATGAACTGCATCAGGCCGAACGGTTGCGGGCCGCTCGAGTTGCTGTGACTGCTGTCATCGCCGCCGGCCTTGGCGGTGATCAGGCCAGTCAACTGGCGCGCCAGCAGCCACTCATGCAGCCGGTAGATCTCGCGCCGCTTGGCCGCCGCGTCGGGCAGCAATGCCAGCACGATGTCGAGGGCATCGAAGACGATGCGACGCGCCTTCATTTCGTCGGCCTTGGCCCCAAGAACCGCCAACATACCGCTCAGGTCGAAGTCGCCGGACTGCACCAGATCGGGCAGCGGCTGGGCATTCATGAAGAACAGCCGCTTGCGCTGAAGCTCGGGCAGATTCCAGCCGAAGCTGCCCGCGTTGGCGACGATGCGCTCGATGTGCTCCTCGAACGCGACAAAGATTCCAGACTCCTTGCAGGCCTGCGCGCCGTGCGCAAGGAATTGCAGCGCGAAAATCGTTTTGCCTGAGCCAGGCCCGCCGACCAGCAAGGTTGTGCGACCGATCGGCAATCCGCCGCCGGTGATGTCATCGAAGCCACCCACGCCGGTCGATGCCTTGCCCGCTGCGGCCTCCGTTCGCGCGACTCTCACAAGGCCTTCCGCATCAAGATCTGACGCGCATGGCACCGCGCGCGCTGCATGAAGGACCCTACGGCATGGTCAGCCAGATGGGCGCAAGAGAATCTTGCTGACATGGTCTCTCCCTGTCGATTTGAACGGGAATGGAGTCAGCCGAAGCAGCACTGCGCGAGCAATCCATGACATCCTGTTCGTTCAGGGGCATGACATCGGCTCCCGTTGGGAGTCCAGTCTGTTCGGTTTGTTCGTTAGCCTCCGTGCGACAACGCACATAAGGAAATGGCGACATCTGCGCCTCTCGGTAGGTAGTTGCCCCCTTCATCGGCTGCTGAGCATGCCCGCCGAGCTTGGATGCACACTCCTCATCGCCCCATCGCCACAAATATGTCTCATACCCATTGAGGATCTCTACGGCAGACATCCCACGATGAGAGATTGCGAATCCGCGCCTCTGCGCGGACTATGAAGCTCCTGATCAATCAAACGGTGTTGAACGCCCTGCCCCGGCCGAGTCGGTATTTGTTGTCGCTGCCAGTTCCAGGCAGTATTTGTTGTCACCACGCGGCGTCAAGAAACACCCTCTCCTCCTTCAGAAGTTATTGATTCCAAAACGAAAGTTTTGTCGACTGGGAAGGGTAGATGTTGTCGGACAGCTCCTCAGCCCGTGGCCCTCACCGACAAGTGCCACGGCTTGTCCGGCAGCCGCTTCACGCGCTGGAAACCCGCCTCCCGCATCGCCTGTGCCAGCCCGGCTTCGTCATAGCCGGCTTTGTGCACGTCCCACACCTCGGTCTCTCCGTCGTGCTGCCAGCCCCAGAGGCTGCCGAGCGCATGCTGGCGCTCGGTCCATTTCGCGTTTGCCGCGCTGCGTGGCCCGCTGCGCAGCAGCTGCGCGGCGTGGTAACGGATGTCCGGCACGATGAGGTGCAGCTCACCGCCCGGCCGCAAGACTCGCTGGAACACACGCAACGCAATGCGGCCCTGCGCGTAGGTCAAGTGCTCGAAGAAGTGCCGGCTGTAGATGGCCTCTACGCTGCCGGCCTCGACATGCCGGTCCAGTTCCCATGCGTTGCAGACGATGCCGACGTTGGGCAACGCCCGCACGTCGACGCCGACATGTCCTTCACGCAGCTTCGCGCCGCACCCCACGTCGAGCCGCAGCGGTGCCGCCGCGACCGTGCTCATGCGGCGCTCCTCACGGCAAGCCCGGCCAGTCTTGCCGCCAACTGCAGTTCGCCCTGCACCCAAGCTGCAAGGCTGCGATCCTTGACGCTCTCGGCCAACCGCAGCGCCGCCGCGCGCCAGGCTGGTTGCGCAGCGATCAGCTCCAGCAGCGCGTCGCCGAGCAAGGACGCGTCATCGACCAGGCGCCCGCAGCTGCCGTCGGCCAGCAGGGATTCAGACCAGCCCCTGCGCGTCGCGGCCACCGGCACACCGGCATGCAGGGCGTCGAAAAGCGGCCACGGCCCGGTATCAGGCCCGCCACCGATGGCAACGGCATCAAAGCGTGACAGCCATTCGCTGGCACTCGCCATCGCGAACTCACGCATGCCATGCACCCGGCAATCGACGCCGGCCGCGCGCAGCGCTGCGGCGGCGGCAGACAGCTTCTCGCCGACGAGCACGAGGTGCGCCCTGCCCTGCAGCACCTTCGCGCCGGCAACAAAGCCGTCCAGCCCGGAGGTGTCGACGCCGCCATGCACGGCTGGCCGGCCCACCCAGGCCACCCATGGCAACGACCCGTTCGGCCGCCGTGCTGCAGCCTTCCCGCTCCACCCAGGCGTGTTGAGCTGCCAGAGTCTTCGCGACAGGTCGATGCCGGCGCGCTCAAGCACGGCCTGCTGCGCCGGATGCGTCAGCGAGATGGCGCCGCAGCGCGCGACCGCAGCGCGCTCGCCGCCGGCCGCGTAACGCCCCTCGTCGAGGCCATCGTGGATCTGCACCACGCAACGTGCCGGTTCGGGCGCCAGCCCGGCTTCACGCGCGCGGATGAAGATCCATGCGCGCGCATCCCGCAACGGCTTGGGCGTCGCGGCGACGCGAAACTGCGGCATGTGCGCCGCGGCCAGCGCCTGCTTCCAGTGCTCGAACAACCAGCCCTTGTTCTCAGCAACCACGTTGATCACGGGCACCGACGCACGGCGCAGGTTCACCACGGCATTGCGCACCGGAACAGGCGCTGGCGGCGCGACGCGCGGGCGAACCGAGGCCAGCAGCTCGGCGACGCGCTGCGGGTCGCGCGCCTCATCCAGGCTCCATTGATGCCGGATCAGATGGTGTGCATAGGCACGCCGGCAGGCAACGGCCTCGGGCTCGGTCACGCTCGCGGACAGCTGCGACCAGTCCTTGGGCCACGTGGTCAGGAAGGGCGTGCAGACGCCGCTGGAGGGCCAGACATTGCGGCCGAGCACGATGGCCGGCACGTCCCACAGCAGGCCGTCGTGCGCGACGTTGCTGTTCAGCGTGACGATGCCGCGGCAGGCGCCGCCCTTGAGCATCTGGTGGATGTTGCCGCGCGACTGCGGCCACAGCCGGTCCTGCGGGCGGCGCGTGCGCAGCTGCAGGTGGCGGTTGCCAACTCGCGCATCGGCGGGGTGCTGCTTGAAGATCACCGGCCACGGCGGGTTGATGCGCGACACATGATCGACCAGCGCCTGCATCGTGCGAAGGCTGGCGGGCGCATGGCGCGCGATGTTGGTGTCCGATTCGATCTGCAGCGGCACCAGCAGGAAGTCGGCCGGCAGGCCGAGCGGCACGTCCTTGTCGGCCTGCATGTACTGGTAGTAGCCCTCGAAGCTCGCCGACTTGACCGCGGCAAGCCTGGCGTCGAGTGCGGCGGATTGCGCCTCGGTCAGCGGCCTGCCATCCCAGGCGAACGGCGCGGCATGCGAGTCCGCGTTGATGCCGCGCGGGCTGATCTGGTAGTCCGCGCGCGGCAGCCAGCCGTGCTCGCAGTACAGCGTCGGCCCCCGGCCGAGGTGGCCGCGGCCGTTCCAGACGATGGAGAGCACGCGCGGGTCCGCCGCGGTGCGGCGCGTGTCGCGCGTCACCGTGTGGCCAAGGCCGGCTGCGGTGGCCGCCAGCGTGTCCAGCAGGTCCGACACCAGGCCCTTGCTGCGTTTCTCGATGGAGATGTTCATGACTTCACTCCTTGCAATGCCGACGTCGTGCCGCAGTTCGACCGGAGCCGGGGCGGAGCCGTCGAGCCAGCCGTGACTGCAGCGCGGCAGCGAGCGCAGGCGGCTGCCGGCGCTCAGGTTGACGAGTTCGATACCGCGCTGGGCGAGTGCTGCGGCCAGCCGGCCGTACTGCGCGTCGATCTCCTGCAGGCGCGGCGCCAGCACGTGGCGCTCACGCCCGCCGAAGAAATGGCCATCGCTCAGGTCGACGCCGATCAGGCCGATGCGGCGCGCGCCCATCAGCGCCGCCAGCATCACCGCGACATAGGGCGAGTTCTGCGTGTAGTGCAGGGTCTCGCCGCGGCCGACGTCGGTGCCGGCGTACTGGCCCAGGCGAAAGCGCACCACGGGTGGCGCCACCGAGCCGAGCTCGAGCTGGGTGAACAGGGCCTGGGCGCGCGACGCCGCGACGAAGCGGAAGCGGTCACCCTTGAACTGGCTGGGCGGATTCACCACCACCAGATAGCTCGGGTCGAACAGCCGGCCGACGTCGTTGACACCAATCGTGACCCAGCGCCGCGGCTCGGGCAGCGTGTTCAGCGACGGCCCGCAACCGCAGACGACGATCGTCCCGCCGGCATGCCGGTCGCGGAACGATGCCAGCATCACGTTCACGCGACCGACAGTTCGGGCGCCGCCGTCGGGGCAGCCGGCTCGGGGGCCGCCGGCGACAGCAGCGCGTCAAGCCACTCGCCCTCGACGGCCTCGGCGCCAAGCTCGGCGCGAGCGGCCTTGAAGGCATCGGCCAGCACGGGCCACAGTGCCTCGGCGCGTGCGCCGGGCTGGGCGCTCAGCTCGCGCAGCGTCGCATGGGCTTCGATCAGCGCGCGGCTGCCGCTCAGCGCCAGCATGGCCTCCAGCGAAACCTGCGCCTCACGCAGCGCCTGCGACGGCGCCCCGAGCTGCTGCAAGTGCAATGACCAGCACTCGGCGAACAGCCGGTAGGTCACCGCCCTCGCCTCGCGATGCGGCACCGCCAGCCGGTCGCGGCCGGCCTGGCGGATGGCATGCGCGATCCAGCCGGCGCCGACCAGCCCGGCCGCAATGCCGATCGCGAGGCTGCGCGTCGCAAAGTCCCAGCCGGCGTAGAGCGAGGCCAGGTAGTCCAGGCTCAGCCAGGCGCCGAAGCCCAGGCCGGCCAGCAGGCCGAGGGCCACCACGAGGGCGGCGAAGGATCCGAGTGCTTTCTTCATGAGGTTCTCCTTCCGAGGAACAGGGGTGGCTCAGCTCGTGCTGGGGTAAGGCGGGATGTCGTGTTCGATGTCCTTCTCGCCCTCGACGCCGCTGGGCTTCTTGACGAGCTTGGTCGGATCGGTCGGGCTGGGGGCCATCTCGTACCAGCTGCAGGCGAACTTGGAGGCCAGCATCCTTTCCTCGGGCGCGACCTTGTACTTGTTCACCTCGGCCGGCGTCAGCGTGGGCCGTCCGGACGCATAGCTGACCTTCACCTCGTAATGGAACCAGCGCGGGTTGTTCTTGGTGCCGATGTTTTTCTTCAGGATGGACTCCACCTTGTCCGAGTGGCGCTTGTTCATGCTGAAGCTGATGGGCGTCAGGTTGGCCACCATGTCGCCCGGCCCGCCCAGCTTGTGGTTGAGCAGATGGCCCAGCACATAAAGGCGCTTGGTGCTGCCCGGCCGGCGGATGTTGACCTTGGTCCAGATGGGCATGGCGCCGGCGTCGGAAGGCGCGCTGCCATAGTCCGCGTAGTCCGGCCCGATGGGGTTGGCCACCATGCGCGTGCCGCCGCGGTTGGTGTTGGGCGGGTGGTAGGTGATCTTGGACTTGAAGCCGGCTGCGCCGTCGCCTTCGGCCCGCGTGGGTGTGCGCTTCTTCGGGTTGACCTCGCCAACCACGGTCCAGCGGTCGCCTTCGAGCTCGACATCCAGGCGCGTCAGGGCATGCTTGGCGCGGATCACCGCCAGCAGCGGCCGCAGCACCAGGACGCCGACCTTCTTGCCGGCATAGCGGTTGACCGCGGCCGTGCCTTCCTCGACACCCTTGTCCAGCCGCTGCTGCGGCGAGGCCTTGGGGTCGCCGCCCAGGCCCTTGCTGACCACGGCCTGGATCTTGGAGCCAATCCACCTGGCCACCTTGGCCAGCGTATCGTCGACCTTGCCGCGGATCTTCTGGATCACCCCGCGTACCTTGGCCGTGACGCCGTCCAGCTTCAGCAGCTTGGCAAGGAAGGCCACCACCAGCGCCAGCCCGCGCGCCAGGCCGTCCTCCATGGCCTGGGCCGCGCCGCTGACGTTGCCGGCCGCGATATCGCCAATGGCACCGAGGAAGTTGGCGATCATCTTCATGATCTGCTTGGCCTTCTGGATGAAGAAGACCACGGTGTCGTAGATGGCGATGATGGCCTTGATGATGCCGGCGCCGGGGATGAAGATGGCCGCGACGAACTTGATCGCCTCCTCGACGATCTTCTGCTTGACGAAGTCCTTCACCGCGTCGACGAAGGCGTCGCGCATCTCGGCGGCCATCTCCTTCAGCTGCTCCCAGGCCGCCATCGGCCCTTCGGTGACCAGCGTCTTCACCAGCGTGAAGGTCTTCTCCAGGCCGACGACGACCGGCTCGGTCAGCACCGTCACCATGTGGCGACGCAGATTGCCGTAGCTGATGCCGATCATCTGCAGCGCCAGGCCGACGATGCCCTTGAAGTCCCAGGTCTGGGGCAGCTGGACGCCCTCCAGCGAGCCGGTCATCCACTCGAAGATGGCGTCCTTCAGGTGCTTCAGGAAGTTCTTGCCGAAGTTCCTGAAGCCGGTGACGGCCGCATTCACCAGGTTCTTCACGAAGACGATGGGCTTGGTGAAGATGGCCTTCAGCACCGCCACGCCCTTGGCGATGATGCCCTCGATCTCCTCCAGGGAATAACCGAACTTGGTCAGCGCCCAGGTGAAGAACTTCTTGGCCGCCCACAGCAGCAGCTTGCCGAGCTTGGCGAGCGCGCCGCCCATCTCGTCCTTCATCTTCTCGATCTTCTCGTCGATGGCCTTGATCGCCGCCTGCTGCTTGTCCTTCAGCGCCTGCTGCAGGTCCTCTTCCTTCTTGGCGACGAACTTGTCCATCTCGTCGAGCTTGCCGGCCATGTCCTTGGCCGTCTTGTCGCCGATGTCCTTCAGCGCCGGGCCCAGCTTGTCGACGTAGTCCTTGATCTCCTGGCGTGCCTTGGCGAGCTGGTCCTTGCACTCCTGCACCACGCGCTTGTTGTCGGCGCCGATAACCTCCACCAGCTTGTCGACCGCGGTGACGAAGTTCGCCCGGTTGCGGTCGAAGATGGCCTTCACGCCCGGCAGGTCTTCCATGCCGAGCAGCCAGTCCTTGGCCCTGCGCGCCCAGCCGAAGAAGCCGGAATAGCGGTCGTCCTTGTAGGCGTCGAGGTCGCGCTTGACGGTGTCCTCGAAGGCCTTGGTCGCCTGGGCATTGCCGTCGTCGAAGCGCTTCATCGACTGCGTCTCGAGATCGGCCAGGCGCTTCTTGACCTTGTCCTGCGTGGTCTGGAAGAGGCCGTTGATGTGGGCGGCGACCTCCTCGCGCTTCTTCTGCAGTGCGCTCTTGGCGCTCTTCTGATGGGTGGCGGTCACGCCGAGGGCGCCGCGGCGCTTGGCGTGCAGCGCATCGCGGCCCTTCTTCTCCTCGCGCTTGAGGTCGGTGTCGATGCGCGCGGCCGTCGTCTGGACGAACTTCTGCATGGCAACCGGCTGCTCCTTGGCCGCCTTCTCCATGCCCTTCTTCTCCTTGTTGGCCGTGGCCAGGTCGCCGGAGTCGACCATGTCGAGCTGCTGCTGAGTGACGCCCTCCTCCTGCAGCTTCTTGTCGCCCTCCTGCGTGAAGCTGCTGAGGTCGGTGTGCTCCTTCTGCAGCGGCGCGATCGCGCCGGCGCCAAGGTCCATGCTGCCCGTGGGCGGGGCCGCCTCGGCCGGCGGCAGCTCCTGCGGCGTGTGGCCACTGGGCGTCGGCGGCGGCGTCTTCTCCATGTCCGCAAAGGTCGACACGACGGCGTTCTTGTCGCCCTGCACCACCTGCATGACGTCGGCGCCCATGTGCTGGGCCTTCATGTCGCGCTTGAAGTTGTCGACCTCCTCGATCTTCTTGGGCACATTGGCGGCCAGCGACTGCTGCAGCTGCTGCTTGCCCTTGTTCTCGTCGACGACCGGCCTGGGCTTGTTGTCGACCATGGTGACCTGGCCGGTATTGCTCTTGGACTGCTCGTCCGACACCGGGATCACCACCGCGGCGTCGGCCTGGGCGCGCTTCTCGGCCGCCTCGTCGTGGGTCTGTTCGTTGCGGCGCAGCTTGCGCAGCATGGCGCTGCCGCGCGCCAGCACGGGCTTGGCCTTGCCGAGCAGGAACATCGCGATCTTGCCCGTGCGCCCCACCGCCAGCGTCGCCGGTGCCGCGCCCGGCTTGCCGGCGCCACCCTTACCCGCGCGCCCCGCCTTGGCCTCGGCCTTGCCCTTGGCCTGCTTGGCTTCCTTCTTGGGCGCCTCCTTGAGCGGCGGCACCGGCTGCGGCCCGGGTCCCTTGCCGAGCTTGGCCTGGGCGGCCTCGGTCTCGGACTTCATGCGCACCAGCTCTTCGTCGCTGACGTCCTCGGGCACCTCCACCACCCGGCCCTCGGCCGTGCGCACGAAGCGCTTGCCGGCAATCGGCGGAATGCGCAGCGGCAGCGCCGTGCTGACCTGGCCGTTGACCTCGCTGGCGCCGCCGCGCCGCGTGCGGCGGCTGCCGCTCAGCACGGCCACCGCGCGCGCGACCATGCCCTTGGGCTTGTCCGGCGCTTTGGCGGGGGTGACCAACAACGACATGGCGCGACTCAGCCAACCTTGCGGATGTCGAACAGCAGTAGAAACAGGCGATTGGTATCGCCGCCAGCGCGGTAGACGCTCTCGGCATCGAGGATGTCCGCCGCCAGTGACGCCATCGTCCAGGCCTCGCCTTCGTCGCATTCGCCGAACGCGCCCTGCAAAGGCTCGACGCCATCGCACTCACCCCGTTCTCGAACTGCGCTCATCAGCGCCGACGCGGTTTGCGGGACCGAATCATTCTCCCATCCCCAGAGCCACGTCCGGGCCGCCGGCGCCCAGCTACCGGCCACCTGCAGGCGCGCATGTATCTGCTCTACATCGGCCGCATCGAAGAAGCGGATCGTCGTGCCTGGCAGGTCGATCTCGAATCGTGCAAACCGGCCGAGCCCGAACCGCTGCCCCGCGCCGGCCATGCGCTCGCGAGCCTGAGCTCGCGCCGCGCCGACCCAGCGCTCATAGTCGTCCTTTTTCATTCAAATCTCCTCACAGCTTGAACCAGTCCTTGATGACCGAGGCTGCAGTCTTCAAAGCCTTGGCATGAACCAGCAACAGCGCCTGCAGTTCGGCGGCCGCGCCGCTCTTGCGGTGCTTCTGCCCCTTCGCAGTGCCAGTCTTGGTCTCGACGTTGATCTTGGTGATCTTGGTCTCGGGCGGCAGGTCCTTCAGTTGGCCGCGCCACTGCCCGCCCATCGCCGAGTTCATGCTGCTTTCGATCATGGCCATGTTCTCCTCGGTGTCCGTGCCCCCCATCTGCAGTTCCTGCTGATGGTCGGCCTGCAGCTGGGTCATCAGCCCGCGGCAGGCGTTCCGGTCCTTGGTCACCGTGATCAGGTCGATGTAGGCATGAATCTCGGCGCGGAAGGCCTCCTGTCCGCCCTGGCGCAGGCCCTTGGTCGACTTCTGCTTCGTCTTGCTGCCCTTGGCGAAGCCGAGCGTCGCGGCCTGCTGGGCCGTCTTGCCCTGGGCCGCAGCCTTCATCGCATTTGCCTTGGACATGAACTCGTCGAGTGGCCATTCCGGTTGATAGCCGACCTCCATCTCAGCCGTGCTCTTGCCCGCCTTGACCTGCGTCTTGACGATCTTGACCGGGTTGATCTCGGCCTTGATCGACCAGTAGTCGCCCGTCTTGATCGGCACCAGCGTCGTGACGCGGTGGATCACCTTGATGCCGAACAGGATCGGCACGAGGATCGCCTCGCCGACGGCCTTGCCCGAGTACCTGGAAACTGCGGCCAGTGCGGCTGCGGCGGCCTTGTCGACCCGCTTCTGCTTCTCCTCGGGTGGCGCGTCCTTGCCCGCCAGCTTGTCGATGAAGCTCTTGACCATCTTCTTGACCCAGCCGATCAGCGAGTCCATGGCCTTGTCGATGGGCGCGCGCACCTTCTGCAGCACGCCGTTGATCTTGGCGGCGACCTTGCCGAGGCCGGCGTACTGCGCGAAGAAGTTGATCGCGATGGACAGGCCCTTGGCGAGGATGGATTCGACCTTGGAGACCGCCGCGCCGATATTGCCGTTGGCGATGGCGACGATGGAATCGATGAAGGCCGTGACGATGGCCCAGATGCGCTTGATCTCGTTCTTGATGGTCACGACGGTGTCGTAGATCGTCATGATCAGCCCGATGAAGCCGGCGCCCGGGATGAACATCGCGATCAGCTTGGGGATGCCCTTGGTCAGCACCGCTTCGATGATCAGGCCCTTGATGCCCTCGACCACCTGGTCCTTCAGCGCGGCCAGCTCGCCCTTGATCTGCTCCCAGGCCGCCGACGGCCCCTTGTCCATCAACGTCGCCACGACGGTCGCGCCCTTCTCCAGCGCCGCCACCGTCGTCGCGCCGAAGGCCTTGACCAGCTTGGGCTTGAAGCGCGCATAGGTCAGGCCGAGCACCGAGAAGGCGAACTTGATGATCTCGCCGAGCTCCAGCGCCTTGGGGATGTAGACGCCGTCCAGGGCACCGGTCAGCCAATCGATGAGCCCCTTCTTCAGATGATCGAGGAAGTTGCCCGCGAAGGCGCTGAAGCCGCCCTTGGCCGCGGCGATCAGGTTGCCGACAAAGGGGGCCGGGTCCATCAGGATGGCCTTCAAGGCGGCGCCGGTCTTCTTCACATAGCCGGCGGCCTCGGGCGACACCGCCTCGAAGACGATCTTCAGCAGCTCCCACATCGCCTCGCCGGCCCAGCTGACGAAGCGCCCGATGAAGCTGCCGAACACCTTGGCCAGCTTGGCAAAGGCCAGCGGCACCAGGATGACGTCGGCGATGGTCAGCGACTTCAGGCCCTCCATGAACAGGCCCGGAATCTCCGCGACGAAGCTCTTCAGGTCGGCCCAGGCGCCCTGCATCCATGCCCAGCAGCGGTCCAGGGCGTTGGACTTCTTGATGTTGTTGTAGACCTCGTCCTGGCCGATCAGCTTCATGAAGCCGCCGACGATGGCGTCGGCCTGGTTGTCGACGGCATCTCCCGTCACCGGGTCCTCGCCGAGCACGCCTTTGAGCAGGTCGTAGCTGTCGGTGCCCTCGGCCAGCTTGCCCAGCGGCCGCAGGATGGCCTCGCGGATGAACTCGAGGATGGCGTCGATGAAGCCGGCCGCCAGGCTCTTGATCTGGGCGATCGGGTCCTGGACCAGGTGCAGGCCGCGGCTGACCGCCTTGCCCGGGCTCAGCAGGTCGTCGGCGCCGAGGGACTTGACGAAGTCGAGGATGGCCTGGCCCAGCGACCCGAAGGCCGACATCACGCCCTTCATCTGGCCATAGGCCCAGTTGGCCACCTTGTCGAAGATGCCGGCGTTGCTGATCGCGTCGGTCACCAGCGAGGCGCCGGGGATGAACTCGACGATGGCGCGAAAGACATTGCCTGGCGAGCGGTCCACGCCGGCGCCGTTGATCGGGTTGTTGCCGAGCACGATGGTCAGCATGCGAAAGCCGGGCAGCACATTGGCCTTGTCGGCGAAGTAGTCCAGCGCCGTGTCCCAGCCCAGGCGCTGCACCTGCGGCGCCTCGGTGTGCGTCACCGCCGGCACGGCCTCCACGGCGGCGTCGCGGTGCACCTTGCCCTGCTGCGCCACCGAGCGCTGCTGGATGGTGTGCGTCAGCTCATGGGCGATCAGCTCGCGCCCGCCGGCGCTGTCGGGGTCGTAGGCGCCGCGCGAGAAGAAGATGTCGCGCCCGAAGGCAAAGGCGCGCGCGCCCAGCCGCGCCGCCAGACCCGCTGCGCGGCCGTCGGTGTGGATGCGCACCGCGCCGAAGTCGGCCTTGAAGCGCGGCTCCATGAAGTCGCGCACCTGCTGGGGCAGCGCCTGGCCGCCGCCCAGGCTGGAGCGAATCTCGGTGGCGACCTCCTGCCCCGCCTTCGGAGCCACTCCCCTGCCCTCACGCTGCACGCTGGCCGGCGCGAGCAGGGTCGAGTGCGCGCGCGTGCGGCCGCGCGCCGGCTCCGCAGCCTTCTTCTCCGCGGCTGGCGGCGGCGCGGCGGCGGCGGGCGGCTGCATGCGCACCACGGCGCTGGCCACCTGGACCGCCTCGCGCTCGGCCGGGTCGCTGGGCGAAGACACCCGCAGGGCCGCCGCCTGCACGCGCGGCGGCAGCAGGGTGCTGCTGGCGCGCGTGAACGACTGCTGCTGCTTGACGACCGTGATCGAGCGGTTGCGCGCCGTGCTCGCCTTGACCGCCGTCTGGCGTGATTTGGCCTCGACGGACGCGCGCAACGCGGCGGCGGGCGAGACGGCCATGGTTCAGCCGGCGACGCCCGCCGCGACACGCAATGGATCGGCCGGCCGCAGCGGGCAGGTGCCGCCGGTCTTGCGGTACTCGCGCTGCAGCGACGCGTGCAGGTGCTCGGTGCGCAGCACGCCGTCCTGCTGCAGCGCCAGCAGGCGTGCATGCGACACCACATTGCGCAGCTGGCCGCCGGTCAGCGTGCAGCGGCAGGCCATCTGCTGCAGCCAGTCGTCGTCGATGGCCTTGCCATCCCGGCCGTCTTCGCCGAGCTGCAGCTTCAGGATGTCGTAGCGCCGCCACTCGTCGGGCGGCCGAAAGTGGATCACCACGTCCATGCGGCGCGAGAAGGCCTTGTCAATGCGCTCGGCCGCATTGGTCGTCACCAGCAGGATGCCGTCGAAGGACTCGATGCGCTGCAGCAGGAAGTTGGTCTCGAGGTTGGCGTAGCGGTCGTTGCTGCTGCCGATGTCGGTGCGGTTGGCCATCAGCGCATCGCCTTCGTCCAGCAGCAGCACGGCGTCCAGCTCCTCGGCGGCGCTGAAGGCGTGGTGCAGGTTCTTCTCGGTCTCGCCGAGGTATTTGTTGACGGTGGCCGACAGGTCGACGCGATAGAGGTCCTTGCCCAGCGTGGCCGCCAGCAGGCGTGCGGCCAGCGTCTTGCCGGTGCCGCTGCCGCCGGCCAGCAGCGCGCGCACGCCGGCATTGGCCTGTGCGGCGCCGCCGCCCGTGGCCAGGCGCTCGCGGAAGCGGCAGCGCGAGGCCAGGGCCTCGAGTTCGTCGCGGGTCGGCGCATCGACGGCCAGCTCGTGCAGGCCGCCACGCCCGGGCAGGCGTGTCGCCAGCGTCTCCAGCCGCGCCGACTGCATGGCCCGGCAGGCCTGCTGCACGTCCTCGGCCTCGATGTGGTCGCGTTGCGCCAGGGCCGCGAGCCCGGCCGCCGTGCGCGCCACGCGGCGCACATGGCCGCTGGTCAGGCGCGCCGCCTCGGCGAGCGGCCGCAGCGCGGCTTCGCCCTGCTCGGGCAGCACGGCCCGCCAGTGCAGCAGCCGCTGCGCTGGGTCGGGCAGCGGCAGCTCGAGGGTCAGCATCGCGCGTGCATCGCCGCTGGACCAGGCGCCCTGCAGGCCGGTGGCGATGCACAGCGGCGCATGGGCGAAGGGCAGCGACGCGAGCATTTTGGTCTCGCCCGGCGTCAGGTCGCAGTTGACGACCGGCATTGCGTTCAGCAGCACGGCCAGCAGGCCGAACAGCCGCCAGTTCGCATCGTCGTCGAAGACAGCCGGCTCGGCCACCAGCAGCGAACGGCCGAGGGCCTGGGCGACCGCGCCGATCAGCGTCTTGCGGCCGTTGTGCAGGGGGCCGCGCACCAGCAGTACCGCGTCGGCCTGGGCTGCGAGCAGGGCCGGCAGCGCCGCGGCCCGCGCCTGCACCTCGGCGCCCGAGACGAAGGCCTCGAGCCGGCACAGCGAATCGTGCTTGTGGTGCTTGAGCCAGCGCAGCGACGGTGCATCGCCGCGCAGGCCGTCCCACAGCGAGTGCGGCACCGCCAGCAGCCATTCGGGCCGCGGCGCCTCCGGGTTGAGCACCTGCAGCAGGCCATGCTGCAGCAAGGCTAGCAGGCCGTGGCGCACGGTTTCGGCGCGGTCGACGCCATCGTCGGCGCTGCGCCACCACGCCAGCAGGCCGCCAAAGCTCGGCCGTCGGTCACGCCCCGTCGCCGCGGGCTCGAAGACCTGGCCGAAGCGCGGATCCTCCTCGATCAGGCCGGCGGCAAGCAGCAGTTCGAGCTGAAGCTCGGTCAGGCCGGCGCCCAGCAGCGCGCGCAGAGGGAGATGCTCGCCGCTGCGCGCCTCCCAGGCGGCAACGCACTCGCGCCAAGCCAGCCACGGCGACTCGGCGCCCTCGACATGCGGCGCGATCTCGGCGTCGTAGTCGGCGAGAAAGGGATGGGCCGCCAGCGCGGCCGGCATACCGCCGGCCGTGCAATGGCAGGCGATGCGGGAGATGACGCCGAACAGCACCAGGCGGAAGTGCTGGGCCGGCGTGTGCGCGAGGGTGTCGAAGTCGGTGCTCATCGCCGCCTCACTCGAAATGGAAGGCCAGGCTGCGGCCCGCTACGGGAATCCAGCCCGGGTCGCGGTCCAGGCCGGCGAAGCGCAGCGCCAGCGGTAGTTCGGCGAGTGACAGCGTCACGTCCACCGCGGCTTCGCTGACCGCGACGCCGGCGCGGTGGCGGCACAGGGTTTCGATCGCATCGTCGCGGCCGAGGGCGCTGCGCAGCCTCGCCTCGACGGCCATGCGCCAGTGCTGCAGCCAGCGCCGGCCGGGGTGGGTCTCGGCCAGGGCTTCGGCGCAGGCCACCGGCGCATCGTCGCGCGGCGCCCACTCGGGGGCATCGTCGAAATCGTCGCCGGGTTGAGCCGGCGGCTCGCGCCCCGACAGCTCGGCCAGCAAAGGCCATAGCGGGTCCTGCTCGAAGCCTTGGCCAAACCAGGCCTGGCCGGTCCAGGCCAGCAGATCCCAGGGCGGCAGGGAGATGCCCGGGGTGCGCGGCATCGTGAAGTCGCCATAGATGCGCCAGGCGAGCGCGATATTGAGCAGATAGAACAGGCCGCCGTAACCGGTGTGGAGCCGCGCTGCCGCACCAGCCTCGGCGCGGCTGGCGCTCACCGGCGGGCGCGCAGGCACAGGCGCCATGGCTCGGGCTTCAGGCCTGCCAAGCTGCGGGACCGGCGCAACCGCCAGCGCGTCGGCGTCCGGCGACATGGCCTCGATCCGCGAGGCCGATTCACGAACGGCTTCGGGCACTGCGGCCGGGCTGAGCGAGGACGCCGATCGCTGCGGCAAGGCAGGCGCAGCCGGGCTCCATGCAGCGGCCGCGGCGGGCCGCAGTGACAGGCGGCCCTGCGGCGCGGAGGGGGGCCGCACCGCCTCCCCCCTCGGCTCAATGGCTTCGTCAGCGCGAGGCCTGTCCATACCCGCTGCGTCGAGCTCGGCCACGGGGAAGGCATCGAGTTCGGCCAGGGCCTGCACCAGGGCCTGGGAGCGCGCCCAGCGCGGCAGCCGTTGCAGGGCCAGCGCGACCGCGAGCAGGCGCCGCGCCGGAGGCGTCGCAGCGAAAGAGCAGCGCAATTCGGGAACGACCTCGACCAATTGACTCAGCATGAGCGACTTCAGCGAGCGCCCCGGACGGTCATGCGCGGCGGTCGGCTGCATGCGCAGCGGCAGTGGCTTCGCTGCCTCCTGCCCCTTGGACGCCGGCGCCGATGCCACGCCATCGAGGGCAGGCAGGGCATGCGACAGCTGCACGGCCCGCAGCGCGACCGCGGCGTCGGCCGTGGCCAATCGCTGGACGCAGGCGAGCAGTTCCCCGCGTGTGGCCAGCAGCGCCATCACTGGCACCAGCCGGTCGCCGCGCGCGAACAGCTGCTCGCGCAGCCACTGCACCGGCGGCCTGTGCCTCAGCACCGTGCCCCACCACCAATGCGACGGCAGATCGCCACCCACCCAGTCGCGCCACAGGCAGGCCAGCAGCTCGGCCTCGTCGGCGAAGCAGACCGCCTCGGCGCTTGCCGCGTCACGCTGCAGCCAAGGCCGCCGCGCGGCGGCCGCGCGTTCGCGCAGGGCGCCCGACACCTGCCTCGCAAAGACACCGCCTTCGGCGCGTGGCGCAAAACCGCGCCGCGCATCGACGGCGATGCGCCGCACCAGCAGCAGCGCCCGCGGCCCGAGGCCGGCTGGCGACCAGTCGACCTCGTTCAGCATGCGCTCGACCTGCTGGCGTGCGCGCAGCGCGTCGCCGCCACCGTGCAGGCGCACCCGCCGCAGCGACGCGCCTTCGCGTGGGAACAGGCTCAAGTCCACCGTGGCCCCGCTTCAGAAGGCGTAGCGAAGGCCCAGCAGCAGCGACGAGAACGAGTTCCGCGGCGAGTTGCCTGACACTGAATGCAAGCTGTAGCGCCCTTCCAGCGACCATTGCGGCGCGAACTGCCATTGCAGGCCGGCGCCTATGCTGGCACCGAAGCGCGTCGACCCTGGATCGAAGGCGTACAGCCCTGCGCCGACGAAGCCGAACAGCCTGGTGGGTGACGCTGTGAGATAGAACTTGGCGTTGACGCCGAACTGGGTCATGTCGACATCAGGGTTGGCGCCCTTGCCGTCAACCGAGTGGGCGACCAGCACCGCCTCTATCGACAGGTCAGGGTTCAGCAGGTATTCGAAGCCGATGGCGCCGGCCGTCCCCCTTTTGTTGATAGCGGAGAAGCTGCCGCGCGGGGAGGCCGTACCGAGGGCGCCCCAGATCGCGTACTTGCCGCCGGCGCCGCTGCCGCCGCCCACTGACGGCGTGACGGTGTTGCCCGCATTCAGATCGCCCGGCCTGGGCACATAGCTGTCAAGGCGGATCACCGGCTGGTCGAGGAAGTGCACGGCCACGCTGGGCGCTGTCGTGCCGCTGAACGGGATGCGCGCGGTGTAGGTACCGTTGAGGTTGTCGACCGGCTTGACCGGCGGGCGGCCGGGCGAGGCGAACCAGAAGTAGTTCGCGTAGCCCGGCCCCATCTTGCCGCCTCGCACGTTGCGCGGCGTCATCGTGATCGCCAGTTGCTGGCCGTCCCCCGAGCCGATCGTGCTGATGGCGTACTGTGTACTGCCGCCGTCCGGCAGCGAGCGCACATGCACCGTGCGGATCTGCTGGCGGACGAAGCGGCCGCCGCTCTTGGAAACACCCTCGACGAAAAACACGATCTGGTAGTGTCCCTCGGTGTCGGCCGGCACGAGCGCGGAGTACTCGCCGTCATTGGCAGCGGTATCTCCACTCGCGGCCGCGCCGTCGTCGACCAGGGTCACCGCACCCGAGATCTTTGCCAATGCACCGGGGTTTGCCAGCAGCAACGCGTCCAGCTTGCGCTGGGCCGCGCTCGACGTGTCGCCGGGTGTGGGCCCAGACGGCTGGACCGTCGCGTCCGACAACACATCGCCAACGCTGCTCCCCGGCCGCACGACGAATGCCTGGACACGCGCGCCCGGCTGGGTACCGAGGTCGCGCAGCGCCGCGCCGAAGTCGTTCACTCGCGCGACCAACCGGATTTTCCCGCCGACCGCGTGTTCGGCGCGAACCACGCCGAGCGTCGTGTTCACCGCGGAATCGTCACCCAGAACGATCAGGTTGAAAGGCATTGGCTGGTTGCCTTCGCCCGCATTTTCGACACTCACCGTCCACAAACCACCCGCATTGGCGCCGTTGGTTTGCAGCGGCAGACGCACCGATCCCATGAGCGTTCCAGGCGTGTCCCCCGCAGCCGGAGTGAACACGATGGGTGCACCGGAGGGCGGTGTCAGCCGAACCCGCAAGCGGCCCTGCCGGGCATTCCAGTCCACGCCGAACGCGAGGCTGGTAGTGGTGGTGGTGACGGGAACTTGCGTGGTGAACAGTGCAGCCTGGCTCGTCTTGTCCGAGATCACGCGGAGTGTTTCAACGGTGGCGAACTTGTGAAAGTTCTGCAGCACCTGCAAGAAGAAGTCGTTGAGCAGGCTGTCGTCGACCTCGGTGTTCAGGTAGAAGCCGCCGGTCGTCGTGGCGAGCCCCTGGTTGATGGTCGGATCGACGGCCACACCCGTGCCGACCGTGACGCTGTAGATCTTCAATGGCGGCTGGTTCGCGAGGTTCACGCCATCAACCTGGACCTGTGTCGCTGCGAACGAGGGGTTGGGCGCCGTGTTGTGAACGCCGTCGCTCATCAACAGGATCACCTTCCGATTGGGGTCTCCGGCGAGGCTGGGCAGGGCCTCTGCCGCTTTCTTGATCCCCCCGCCGATCGACGTGGACCCATTCGGGTTGACGCTGACGATGGCAGTCTTCAACGGGCCCGCGGGCAAGGGCCCGAAGTCACTCAGCCCCAAGCCGGTACCCGACCCTGCGGCCAGCTCGGACAGCCACTTGATCTCATTGTCGAAATACACCACCCCGAGGCGATCCGTCGGCGCCTGGATGAACTGGGCGGCTTCATTGGCTCGCAGCAACTTCCACATGTCGACGAACATGCCGGCGGCCTTGTGCAGCTGGGCCATCTTGATCGGCGACCCGGCATCTGACGGGTTAGCCTTGCCATTCATGCTGCCGGAGCGATCGAGCACCAGGACAGCATCCGCCCCGACGCGCCCGCTGAGCACGTTGGCAGGGGGCGCCACGGTCGCCACAGGGTCGGAATTCAGGGGCGTCGTGCGGAAGGTGTTGCCGCAGGCCGGCGGGTTGGCGCTGGTCAGATCCTTGTCCAGCGTCTGCACCGCGACACCCACGATGCGCGCCGCAGGCGGGTTGACCGCGATCGTCCAGGTCTCGCTCGCGAGCATCGTCGAGCCGCATGACGCGTCAATGTTGTTGTCGAGCTGCAGCTTGAGGACCAGCTTGGGATCACCCAGAACCCCCGGGTCGGCGCCGGATTCTCCCGGCTTCAGCACGACAACCGAATCCGGCGACGGCGTGGGCGGGTTCTCAAACATGAAGAACCCGCCGGGGGTTGCGTTCGTCAGGTCGATGGCGCCGGTGGAGATGCTGCGGCTTTCGGTGTTGTTGGTCACCGTCAGGGTGATGGGGCTCGTGTCGGTCAGCAGCAGCGAGATCTTCAACGCGCTGATCTCCAGCTGGGTGGCCGTGAAGTCCCCGGTCGGCTTGGCCCCTGGCCGCTTCGGTACCGTGATCTGGAAACTCGACACGGGTGCTGCCTCGGCGGGCTTCGGCGCCCCGAGCGTGAGTGCCGCGCAGATCAGAGGCCCAACGAGGGTCCACAACAACGCGCTACGAGGGGGGCGTCCATTCAAACGAACTGCGAGGTTCATCGTCATCTCCTGTGGATTTCGGGAATGGACGTCACACCATCCGGCGGATGGTCACGTTCTGGGTGTCGACGTTGTTGGCGCCCGGCACCGTGATCTCGATCGTCGCTTGCGAGGTGCCGCCGACACTGGCGATCACGGCAGACAGGTTGGGTGGCATCGTCACGAGCAGCACCGACTCGGTCGGCGCGTTGTTGATCACCGAGGCGGGATCGATCGGCAATGACCCCCCCGCGTTGGGGGGGAACGCCGTCTGGCCCGGACCGGTGTTGAAGATCAGCCGGACGAGGTTGTTGGCCGCAGGGTTGGCGAACTGGATGCCCGTGATGCGGGCGTTCTGGCCAGAGCGCAGGATCAGCTGGCCGCTTGCCGCATCGACTGCGTTGGAAATGACCGGGTCGGGCAGCCCGGCGATCACCGGCAGCAAGGTGTACGGCCGCTCGCTGGTGCCCTGGCTGTTGCTCACGCGCACGATCACCTCCCGTGACGCACTCGGCACCGGGATCGATCCAGGGATCGTGACGACCAGTTGCGCGTTGTTGCTGCCCGCCTGGAACGCCGCAGGCGAGATCGGCACGCCATCGATCGACAGCAGGTTGGTGCCGAGCGGGAAATCGAAGCTGCCGAAGACCCTCAACGTGCGACCCGCGTTCTGCTGAAGCGGTGGATCAAAGCCCGTGATGAGCTGATTCGAGGGCCCGGCGCCACCGATGGCCGCATCGTGTTCGTTGAGCAACGCGATGATGCGATTGAGAAGGTCCGACGAGATCACGTCGCCGGGTCGAAGCGTATCGAGAATTGCGGCCATGGAACCTCCTGTGGAGCGGGTTAGGCGGCGCTGCCGCAGCAGTTCGCGTAGTTGCTGAAATCGAAGCGCGCCATGTCGAAGCGGGCGAGTGCAAGCTCTGGCAGGAGGCCGGTCGCGAAGACCAGCATGGGCTGCACCGGCACGCCCTCCGTGGCCGCCTTCACGTTCTGCCAGGGCCTGTAGAGCCAGATGAATTCCTTCTGCGTGAGGTCGATCGGCGCATGGGCCAGCGCCTGCTCCTGCAGCACGCTCATCAGGCGTGCGTCGATGAACTCGATGCCTTGTGTCGGGTCTCCGCCTGGCCGGCGCACGATGCCGAAGAGGAAACTGGGCTCGAAGAAGCCACGCAGCGGCAAACTCTGCAGCGGCACGGTGCCGAAGGGCGGCAGATGACGGAAATGGTCGATCGCCAACAGCGCCGTCGGGTTGGACGTGGCGGCCAGCAGGTCCGACAGGTGCTGCTGGAATTGGGCACACATGGCATGCGCCTCGACCAGGCGCCGGTCGCGCGCCTGGAACGCCAGGCTGTTGAGCGCATCCGGCGCCAACAGCATGCGCCTCACAGCCCAGGTGTCGACGAACTGCAAGCCGGCCGCCGTCCAGTACACCAACGCGAGCGGAACATCGCAATCAGACAAGCTGGTGCCGCGCAGCTCGTCGACCAGGCCGTATTTCGGCGGGTCGTTACGCCACGGGTCGAGGGCGTTGGCCGCGCGCGCTTCCACACCGAAGCAGCGGTAGGCCAGCCGGTTGCGAAACTGGGGTGTGCCCAGGTCAAGATCGACATAGCGCAGCGGATTGATCGACAGCAGGCGGAACTGCAAACCATCCACCGTGACGTCGGTGTTGCATCGCACATTGGTCGGATCCAGCCCGTTGGTCGGCGCGCGGCCTTCGGACATCTGGGCCGGCGCGATGGTCAACAGGTAGACGCCCGCGCCAGCGACATAAGTCCCGTCGCCCAGCGGGTTGCAGTTGGCGAACACGCAGTCGCAGGCGGTCGTGCCGGCAGTGTCGAAGCGCCGCGTCAGCGCAACGCTGGTGTCCAGGCTCAGGCGCAGCGTCTGGCCGGCGCGGTTGACCGCGAGGCCGGACTTGACCCGCAGTACCGGTGCGGCCGCGGTGTCGAGATCGGCGTCCCGCGCGGTTTCCAGCCCGAAGGCCACGCCGTCACCGATGGCCAGGCCCAAGCGCGCATCCCATTCGCGGCGCGCCTGCTGCTCGCGCGACATGTCCTTGCCGGTCAGCAGCCGGCCGTTGAAGAAGTTGACGCTGCGGATGCCGCCTTCCTTCAGCGGCTCCTCCAGCTGCAGGGCCTCGCCGCTCATGACGGCCTCCGGGTGCGCGGGTTGCTGGCGGCGGCATTGCCACCCACTTCGTACCAACGGCCGGCGCCATCCGCCACCACCGTCGCGGAGCGGCCGCTGGCGATCTCCAGGCTGGGCAGCTCGTCCAGCGTGTTGCGCGAGCGCGGGTCGGTGCGAAGGGTCAGCGTGCCGACGTTGACGTTCTTCACCACGTAGATGCGCCCTTCGTTGCCGGGCGACGAGCGCGGCAGCGTGATCGTCAGCGCGGTCGCATCACGCGCCAGCACATGGGAATGGTTTTCACCGAGCACCGTGTTGGCACTGACGCTGATCAGCGGCACGCGCAGCGGCTGGACCGCGGGCTGAATGGGCGGCTGAATGGGCGGCTGAATGGGTGGCTGAATGGGTGGCTGAATGGGTGGCTGAATGGGTGGTTGAATGGGTGGTTGAATGGGCGATGACAGCATCAGCCCACCACCGCCCATCGCCGGCGCGACGCCGAAACCGTCACCGCACTCGCAGCCGCACAGCGCCCATTCCTGCAGCAGGCGCAGATGGGCGAGCACCGGCCGCGTCGTCTCGTCGACATCGATGAGCGGCGGGCTGCCGACGATCTGCCAGGCGCCGGCCGGCGATCCGCCTATCCATTGCACATCGAAGCTCACCCGCGCCAGCAGCAGGCAGTCGGCATCGCGCTGCTCGACGCGGTGACAGCGCATCGCCATCCACAGCGGCCGCAGCTCGGTGACCCAGAAGCGCAGCGCGACGCGCAGGAAGTCGCACAGCTCGCCGCTGCCGATCACGACCGGTGCCGCCAGGTCGAAGAGATAGTCACCCAGCGATTCGAAGGACGCGGGCGGCGACAGCGGCGGCGAGGCCGCGCCGGCCTCGGTCCAGGGCTGGATGCCCGGGCGCAGGGCCTCGATCCAGATGCTGTCGCTGCCGCCCAGCGGCGGCGGGCTGCTGTCGTCGACCTGCACATTGGCACGCAGCCAACGCACGAAATCGCGCAGGGCGTCCTCCTCGGTCTGCAGCGGCGCGAACTCGCGCAGGTCGAGGCGGAAGTCGTCGGCGATGCGCGAGTCCGTCATCAGCTTGTCTTCCGAGCGGCAGGGCTCGCCGGGGATGGGCACCGGCCGCGTCTTGCAGTCGGCCCAGCACAGGGTCAGGAACAGCGACACCGTGCCTGCCGTGACGGCCGGCGGCGACACGGGCGGCGACAGCGGCGGCGAACCCGGGTTGAGCAGGCGGTTCACCAGGGCCGCGTTCTCGGCCTTCGCCAGCCAGCGGTTGATCACCGCGCACTGGTCGGCCGGCACGCAGATGTGGCGGCCGCTCGGCGTCAGCGCCGAGCCCGCGCCGACATGCAGGCGCGGCCCGTCGCTGCCGTCGATCTCCGCCATCACGCGCAGGCCGCTCAAGGTGCCGTAGCCGAGGGCGTCGCGCGCCTGCCAGCGGTCGCGCCCGTCGAGGTAGGTGAACTCCTGGACGAAGTCGTCGACGCCCAGCACCATGCCGCGCGCGTAGTTGACGTGCTGCGTCGGGTCGGGCGCGGTGCCCGTCAGCGTGCTCACCGGTTCATTGCAGCAGCCCATGGCTCGCTCCTCGGTTCGTCGGATGGTTCATGTCGTTCAACAGGCCAGCAGGCGCCGGTCGGGTGCCTGCGGCCGCAACGCCGTGGCCACAAAGCTCGCGCCGACGTAGGCGCGGCCAACCACCGCATCGGGAATCAGTTCGGGGGCGCGGCTGCCCGCGCCGATCTGCGTGTCCAGCCCCAGCCGCGCCTCGCCGATACGGTTGAAGGCCCAGAAGAAGCGCACGTCGAAGACCGTGTGCGCGGGCTTTTCCAGCTCGACGATGCGGCGCGCCAGGCCCAGCCTGTCCTCCAGCTCGAAGGGGTCGGCGCTGACGCTGTCCACCGGCAGCAGCACCGAAAAGCGGTGGGCCGTGCGGTGCATGGCGAGCAGTTGGCCCTCGAACTGCAGCCAGTCTGTCTGCGCCGTGCCGCTGATGGGCAGCACGTCGGGCAAGGCGACCAGGTCGAAGTCGCTCCAGTGCGTGCCGTGCGCGGTCTTCAAACGCTCGATGCGGCGGTAGCGGCGGGCGAGGAAGTCCTGCCAGCGGGCGCGCGTCCAGGCGCCGTCGCTGCGTGCGCAGAAGGCGGCCCAGTCGGCGGCGGCGGTCTCGTTGGCCGGCGCATCGACCGGCAGCGCGACCGCGGCCATGCTGGCGTAGGCGCTGCCATGCTTGGTGTTGACCGCTTCGAGGCTGCCATGGCGCGCCAGCAGCCAGGCCTGCCAGCGCGCCCTCTCCTGCGCCCCCGCCGAAGGCACGAAACCCAGGGCCGACGCGGTGAAGGTACGCCAGAGCAAGGCCTCGTCGGCATCGACCGGCGGCAGCAAGGGGAAGGGTGTCAGCTGTTCGGTCGGCGTGGCCACCCTGCCCTGGGCCCGCGCCCAGCGGTCCACCAGGCCGGTATTGCCTTCGGCCGGGGTCCAGAGCGTCTGCGTCTGGACGAGCTGCAAGGCGTCGCCCTGCAGCGCGGCCGCACCCGGGTCGCCGGCCGCCAGCGCGCCGATCAGGCGTGTCTGGTAGGTCTCGACGATGCGGATGCGGCGCGGCCCCTCGTCGCCGTCGCGCGGCGCCTCGAACATCGCCGCGTCGAAGCAGGGATCGAAAGCCAGCTCCAGCGCCAGCCGCAGGCCGTGCACCGTGCCGCGCCAGCGGAAGAAGTCCATCGCATGCTGCACGAAGAGGCGATGGCGGCGTTCGTCCCAGGCGGGGTCGAGGGCGACATCGAACCACTCGGCCAGCCAGGCCAGGGCCTCGGACGGCACGGTGCGGGCGTCGAACAGCGACTGCACGCGCGCCACCTTGTCCTCGATGCCGGTCAGCGTGCTCTCGAAGTTGGCGAGCCAGCGCTCCAGGAAGTCCGCGCCCCGTTCGTCCTCGCGGTAGACCGCCGGCAGGAAGCGCTCGGGGTAGGAGAAACGGGGTGCCCACACCCGCAACGCGCGCAGCCGCGGCGTGTTCGTGCCCTGTTCGCTGCTGAGCTTGAGCTTCAGCTGCAGATAGCGGCCCTGGGCGGCCTGGAACAGCAGCTCCCAGGTGCCCTGCCCGGTTTCGCGCCGCGTGGGCCGCATGGCCTCGCGGCGCAGCCACGGCAGCTCGGGGCCGTCGGGCCGCAGCAGCGGCGCCGGTTCCGGCCGCCAGGCGCCGACCAGTTGCATCGTCTCGCCAGGTGGGGACAGCTGGCCCGGGAAGCCGTCGACTTCGTCGGCCGCGCGGCTCCACACCTCGACCAGGGTGCCGGCGGGAATCGCGGCGTCGAGCAGCAGTTTGTCCCAGGTCGTGCCGAGTTCGCCGCTGTCGAACAGTGGGCTCACCAGTTCCGCCTCGGTCTCGAAGCGCGCGCGCGGCTGCTGCACGAACAGCGTCCACACCGGTTGCGCGATGCCGCTGTCGTAGCGGCCATCGCCGCGCACCGCCACCAGCGCCCGGCCACCGTAGCGGCGCAGCGGGTAGAGCTGGGGCAGAGTCTGCAGCTCGAAGCGCTCAGCGTCGTCGATGACGCCGAAGGCATGCACCTGGTTGCCGACGGTGCTGGCGACGAAGAGCTGCTTCGCCACATCGCCCTCGGCGCAGGGCCAGCGCGGCGCGGCGGCGTGCAGGAAGTCGTGGGCCGGCGCTGGCAGGCCGGCCAGCCAGTCCGACGCGTCCTGGGACCAGGTGTCGCCCTCGCGGCGCAGGCGCACGACGCGCGAGCGTTGCACCACGTCGTCGCGGTCGAGCAGCCACACGCTGCCGTCGCGGCCGGGCTCAACGGCAATCGGGTCCGTGACCCAGCCGGGGCTGGCGGCGAGGTCCAGCCCCAGCGGGAAATCGGTCGCCGCATGCACGCGCTGCGGGCCGGACAGGGGCTGGAAGTCGTCGATCACCTCGGGCGCGAGCGACGACAGCGGCTGGCCGCTGCGCACGATGGCCAGCTTGCAGTCCAGCTCCCACAGGCGCAGGTTGGCGCGGTCGAGGATCCAGACGCCACCGCCTTCGCGGGCGCACATGTCCAGGGGCAGGAAAGGCACGGCGGCGGGCCAGGGCGTTTCCAGAGACTGACCGCCGGCGACCAGGTCGAAGGCCAGCAGGCCGCGCAGGCCGCCGCGCTCGAAGGCGACTACGAGCCAGTCGTCCTGCGTGACGGCCATGGCGAGATAGGTTTCAGTCACCGCCGCCGCCGTGGCCGCGTGCAGCTGGAAGGCGAGCCTCTCCCGTTCATGCTGGGGCGTGCAATCGGACGGCTCGGCTGGCCAGAACAGGCTGTCGTGGCCGCTGCCGGCCGACGCCACATGCAGGGAGCGCAGGTCGTCGGCCACACGGTAGACATTGCCGTAGCGGTCCGCCGCGGCGCCGCGGCGCGCTTCCAGTGTCAAAGGCGCCTCGGTGGCGGTGGCCGGCAGCTCGATGGGGCGCGGCTGCAGGCTCAGTTCCTTGCGCGCCACGTCCCAGGCCGGCAGTTTGGGCGGCAGCAGCGGCGCGGGGCTGCCAGCGCCGCTCCACCAGGCTTCCAGCGACAGGGCCGCAGCGCTGTCGCCAACGACGCAGCGGCCCCAGTCGGCACGGCCGAGCAGCAGCTGGAAGCGGGCGCCGTTGACGTTCTTCATCAGCAGGACTCCGGCACCACGGGCACGGGCAGCAGCTGGATGGTCGCGGCCGGGGCCGTACCGGCGCCGCCGCGCAGGGCATCCAGCGGCAGCGGGTCGCCCGACACCACCGAGATGCCGAGCACGCGCGGCAGCTCCAGCCCCGTCATCTCGACCACGTCGGCCCCGGCGCGCGCGCCTTCGGCCAGCAACACGTCGGCAACCGAAGTGACGCCGGGCACGCGCGCCACTTCGGCCAGCAGCACGCGGCTGGCGACTACCGTGCGCAGCGGCCAGCCACGCTCGGGGTCGGTGCCGCGCGGCGTGAACAGCGGCGTTTCGCGCGGCTCATCGCCGTGGGGACCGACCGGCGCCAGCAGGCTGCGCAGGCGCAGCTTCACCGCCTCGACCACTTCGGCAATCGCGAAACCGGCGGCGGCCTCGATGCCGACAGAGATCCACAAGCCCTTGTAGACCGGGCCGCGCACGACCAGTTCGGTGGTGACCAGCCGGCGCGGGTCGAGGTGCTGGCACAGGGCATTGAGGAAGAGGCGGTCCGCACGCGGCGCATCGGGCTGGCCGGGATCGAACCTGGGGATGGCCATCACGGTGACCACGCCCGGTGCCGCGCCCGGTTCGTTGGGCACCAGGTCGGGATGGAAGGCCGGCAGGATCTCGACGCGGCCGATCTGCACGCCGGGCGCACGCAGCGTGATGGCCTCGAAGTCGTCGACGTTGACGAGGCGGTCGCGGTGCTGCAGATAGCGTCTCACCTGCTTCTCGCCGCTGGCCACGTCCTCCGCGTCGGCGCCGCCCCAGGTCTGCACCGGGTTGAACACCGTGAAACCCGAGGGCAGCTGCGGGGCGCTGTCGATCATGCCCTCGGCCACATTGCCGGCAGCGCCCTGGCTGAATTCATAGGAGGCCAGCACGCGCGCGCCCAGCGGCAGGCGGCGCCCGCGCAGGCCGTCGCCGAAGCGCAGCTCGCCGGCCTCGGCGTCGAGTTCGAAGACCTCGGTCGGCCCGGTGTCGGGCGTGTTCAGCTCGCGGGCCGTGGAGCGCGGGTTGCCCACCGGCACCTCGGGCGCCGCGGCGGCGAGATCATCGATGGGCTTCCAGGCCAGCGGCGCTTCGCTGCCCACGCGGGTCGTGACGCTGACGCTGCCCGGCAGCACCGGCGCGCGCGCCAGACGGCGCACCTGGTCCGGCGAGCCGTCGCCATCGGTCAGCGGCTCGGCGGCGATGCGCTGGGTCTGCCGCACCGGCGCCGCATTGATGCCGGCCCAGCGCAGGCGCGCGCGGGCGGCGCCATCGGCACGCACGCGCAGCCAGGTGACGACGCGCGCGCCGAGGGCCGGATCGTCCAGGGTCGGCGGCATGTCGCCCACACCGCCTTCGAGGGGATCGACGTCCTGCCACAGCTTGAGCTGGGCGGCGGCCGGCAAGGCGAGCTGCACGACGCCGGGCACCGACAGCAGGTCGACGTCGGTGCGGGGTTCGAGCTGGCGGTAGCGCGGGGCCGGCCGGTCGCCGGCATCGCGGGCGACGCGGCCATCGACATTGACCTCGGGCAGCTCGAAGCGCAGCAGCTGGCGCGGCTGGGCGCGGCCGGCCGGCGTCAGCTCGGCCGATTCGGCATCCAGCGCGGGCACCAGGCCCAGTGTCAGCGTGCGGCCGCCCAGCTTGTCGCGCAGCGTCTTCCAGGGATCGCTGCCGCCGCTGTCGGGCGGGTCGTCGCGGCGCGCCAGCAAGGCCATCCACAGGCTGGCGTCGACGGTGTCGGCATTGAGGTCGACGCTGTCGACCACCTGCGGGTCCAGGGCCACGGTTTCGTAGAGCTGCACATCGTCGGGGAATGGCACCTGGTAGGACGCGTACAGCAGTCGGTAGTAGTCGAGCAGCTCGGGCGATGGCGCGCTCAGGCGGCGCTTGAAGAAGACGCGCGCCTCCAGCGGCAGCACGTCCAGGCCGAGCTGGGTGCGGAAGGGCACCGCGCCGGCACGCACTTCCAGGTCTGCGCCCAGGGTCTGCACGCTGGCCGCACCGCGTTCGTTGGCGATGGCGACCAGGCCGCTGGCGGCCGACGCCGGCGCCAGCGGCACGCGCAGCATCTGCAGGAACTTGGCGCGGTTGCGCAGCGGCACGAGATTGGCGCGGTACAGCAGGCTCTCGGTCAGGAAGGAGAACAGCTGCACCAGCGTGACGCCGGGGTCGCTCTGGTTGAAGTTGGTCCACTCGGGCGTGTGCACGCGGGCACGGGCCAGCGTGCTGTCGACCAGCTGCGTGAAGCGGCGGTCGTCGAGCGGCGGCGGGGTGATCGGCATGGTCGGGCCCTCGTGTCGCGTCAGGCCGCGCCCAGCGGAACGCCGACCGTGATGCGCTCGCGCGCAGCGGTGGCGACCAGCTTGTAGGTGATGGTCAGCAGCGCGTTCTCGGCGTCCGCGGGGTCGGCCGCCATGTCGAGCGACTCGACCTGAATGCGGGGCTCCCAGCGCGTCAGCGCTCGCTGGGCCGCGTCCTTCACCAGCGCATGCGTGGCGGTGATGTTGGGTTCGAACAGATAGCGCGTCAGGCCGGCGCCGAACTCGGGCAGGCCGACGCGCTCGCCGGCCTCCGTCTTCAGGATCAGCGTGATCGACTCGCGGATATTGGTCTCGCCCTCCGACCAGACGAAACGGCCGTCGGCGCCCACCCGGGGCGGGAAGGACAGGCTCCTGCCGAAGATGCTGTTCATTCCGACTTCCCCTTGAACTTCGGGACCGGGAAGCACATCGCGAAGAAGGGCAACCAGCGGAACACGAAGTCCAGCAGGCTGACGATGATCATCAGCAGGATCAGCGCGCAGATCGTGATGATGGGCAGGGACAGCGAGCAGATCATGCCCAGGCTGGCCTGCGGCGAGCTGCCGCAGGGGCCCATGCCGCCAACGTCGAGGGGCTTGTGCAGGGGCCAGGGCAGCACGGAGCGCACCAGGTCGACGAAGCCCAGCCCCTTGGCGCGCTGCACCTGGCCGCACAGCACATCGGACATCATGAAGGCCGCGTTCTTCTGGTGCTTGCGCAGGCCGGCCGGCGTCGTGTCCATGGGCAGGGCAATGCGGATGGGGCGGGCCGGCGCATCGGAGTCGAAGAAGCTGGCGAGCTGGAAGCGCACGCTGGGCGCCGACAACAGCGTGGGCTTCAGCGACCCGCAGTCGCAGCGCACATAGGCGCAGCGGATGACGAACCAGCCGACGTCGCCCTGCAGGCTGTCGAAGGCGTCGCGCAGCTTGGCGGCGAACGGCAGGGCCGGCGATGGCGCCGCCGGCTGCGTGAGGTCGATGGCGGGTATGACCAGCTGCACGACCTTGTCGACCAGGGCCGCTGCATCCTCGGCTTCCTTTTGCAGAGGCGTCATGTTCGGCGCCGTAGCCTCAATGTCGTCGGCATCGACCGGCACGTCGGGCACCGGCAGCGTGGTGTGCAGGCCGGCAGCCGCATAGGCCGGCAGCACGCCCTCACGCAAGCCGGCCAGCAGATAGCGGAAGTCGGGCCAGGCCAGGCCGCTGCCCGGGTCGTCCGGATAGAGGGCCGTCGTGGCTTCGAGGCTGGCGCGCGCACCGCGCACGCGCCTGAGCGCCTCGCGCAGCGTGATGCCGGGGCTGCCGCTCAGGCCCGGCCAGCCCGTGCCCATCTGTGTCGCATTGCCGTTCAGCCAGTCGAACAGCTTCTTTGGCGCGCCGGTCAGCTGCGCGCCGAGGGCGGGCGTCTCGACGGCGTCCCAGACCCGCGACACATGGGTGGCGAGGAAGTCGGCAAAGTCCAGCAGCACCAGCCAGGACTGCCCCTGCAGCTGCTGGTTGGCGCCTTCAGCCTGCGTGGCGCGGCTGGCAGCATCCACGCCACCGTCTACCACGGTCATGATGCGCCCCTGGGCATAGAAGGCGCTGCGAACCAGGTTCTTCCAGGGCTCGCTGACGTCCATCTTGAACTGCTCCTTGCGCGTCGAGACCACGCTCGGTGCCGCGCCGCCACCCGTACCGGCAGCGCCGTGCTGGGCGCGCGCGCCCATGTATTCCTCGCGCCGGCCGACAGGGATCAGGCCGGCATGCAAGCGCCGGGGCTGGCCGTTATCGGCCTTGAAGCCCATGGAGAACAGGCCCAGCAGCTCCTCACCCGCCACCATGGCGTCGCCGGGGTCGACCTGCTGCCAGCGCGCGCCCGAGGCGTCCTTGACGAAGGCATACTCGACCGGCGTCGCGTTGGCGGACGGCGGCAGCAGCCGACGCAGCACGAAGCCGACCTGCTCGCTGCCGCCGGTGGCCAGCGCACGGTCGGGCAGGCCCGGCTGCGCGCACACCAGGTTAGCCGCGACGAGGTAATAGCGCTGGTGGGCCGGCTGGTAGAGCTTGAGCGGCAGGGTGCGGTCGACGCCGTTCTCCTTCGTGGCGAGCTGGGCCGTCGGCGCCGTCACTTCGGTGCGCGCCTGCCTGTCCTTGCGCAGCCGCGCCAGCGTCTTCGCCAGCTTGGGCAGCGGCACGCGCTCGACGAGGTCGGGCAGTTCGCCGGGCGGCAGGCGCCAGGTTTCGGGGCGCGCGATGCGGTCGCCGAGGCTGGCCGGGTCGTGCTCCAGCGCGGCCAGCACCTGCTGCATGTACTCGTCGCTGTCAAAGCGCAGCAGCACCGGGCGGCCCTGGTCGGCCGACACGGCACCGAGGGCCTGCGTGGCGCCAAAGCGGCCCCAAAGCGGCTGAGCGGTTTGCCAGGCGACGTTGTGGTTCATGGCATCACCACATATTCCCTGCGCCAGGCAGGTAGGAACTGCCAATCACCGTGCTGGCAATGACAGTCGTCGCCTGGACAGTGCCGGAAAAGGTCGCCATGCCGGCATCGACCGACAACAGCCCCGCGCTGACGCTGACCGTGCTCGCGTTGACCGTGACCTTGGCCGAGGCCGTGACGGTGATGCCCGCGGCCTCCAGCTTGATCGAGTTGCCGTTGCTGTCCTCGATGGTCACCGAGCCCGGGCCGTCCTTCAGCGTGACCGACTGGCCGCCCGGCGTCTCGACCTTGAACGACTCCTGGCCGTCCTGGTCGTCCAGCGTCAGCTTCACGCCGTTGCGCGAACAGATCACCTTCTTGGTGTTGTTGCTGTCCATGGACGCCGGCGGCGCGTCGCGGCCGTTCCACAGCCCGCCCAGCACATAGGGCCGGCGCGGGTCGCCATGCTCGAAGGCGACCAGCACCTCGTCATCGACGTCGGGGATGAACCAGCTGCCACGGTCGTTGCCGGCAAACAGCGTCGCCATGCGGGCCCAGCCCTCGTAGCGCTGGCCGCTCGCATCGGGCGACCAGGGCAGCGTGATCTTGACCCGCCCCTGCTGATCAGGGTCCTGGTTGTCGATGACGATGGCCGGCGCCACGCCATACCAGCGTCCGCCCCAGCCGGTGGGAACGCGCTCGTTTAGCAGCTGCTCGAAGGGTGGCAGGTCAGTCACGAGCATGTCAACGTCCTTCGCCAATCGCGGGACGGTCGCACCAGAACTCGGTGCGCAGCCCGCCCTTGGCGTCGAAGCGCACCTGCACCTCGGTCACGGTGTAGTCGCCCTCGAACAACGGGCCGACACCCTTGACCTTGAGCTTGGCCCCGACACGCAGGCCGGGCTTGGTCTTGGCCACGCCGTGGCCGACGACGAAGCGGCGCGCCATGTGGCGGAAGCTTGCCTCGGCGAAGGCGCGCGCCTCGGCATCGACCGCCGGCAAGGCATGGGCGAGCGTGTCGATGCGGCCTCCGAAGGCGCGCTCCAGCGTGGCGGCGCCGCTGGCATTGCCGTTGAGCTCGGCGCGGATGGCGGCCTCGTCGGCCTCGTGGCGGGCCACGCGCTTGTCGGCCACGCTCCAGCCGGAGCCGACGAGCTTGGTGCGCTGGTGGGCCAGGTCGGCGCAGACACAGAACTCGCGCAGGTCGCCCGGCCAGGCCAGTTCGACCGTCGGCGATTCGCGGCGTGCGCGCTGAGCGGCCTTGAGCTGCATGTCCTCGATCCAGATCTGCGCGTCCTCGCGCCGCGCCAGGTCGCGCACAAAGGCCAGGTCGCTCTGGTTGACCTGGGCCAGGTGCTTGTAGGTCTCGCCGCTGAGGTCGGTCTGGGCCTGCAGGCCGTGGTCGCCGGCGATGCGGCTCAGCACGTCGGCCAGCGTCGCATCGGCGAAGCTGCGGGTGCGCCGCGTCATCCTCAGGTCCTGCAGGCGGTCCTCGGCATAGACGCCGATCTGGGCCGGCCGGCCTTCTGGGAACTGCGCCGTGATGGCGCTGATGGCGCCCTTGAACACCAGGTCGTCGGCCACCTTGACCGACAAGGCCTTGCCGAAATCCAGCAGCTGGCGGTCGAAATACTGGAAGCCGCCGCTGTCGTTGCCGCCCCAGTTGCCGAACACCAGGTCGGCGCGCGCCAGGCCTTCGCTGGTCTCGACGATGTCCATCATCATCAGCCCCGCGCACAGGCCGGCATCGCGCTGGGCGTCGATCTCGACCGACGGGCGGGAGCTGTCGATGGCGTCAGTGGATGGACCGGGCATGGTCGGCTACCTCAATGAGCCCAGACACGCAGGGCTTGCGTGCGCAGCGTTTGCAAGGCGTCCTTGACCTCCTGGGGCGGCAGCTCTTCAGGCTTGCCGCCCTGGGCGTCGTTGGCCGCGGACGTGCCGCCCTTGGGCTGCTGGGGCTGGGCATCGCGCAGCACCTCGAAATCGTTGACAACCACGGAACCCATGCTGTGCTCCTCGTGTTAGCCGATGGCCAGGCGTGCACCGCTGGCGCCGCCCAGCGATGCGTTCAGTCCGCCCCCTGCCGATGCGGAAGCCGAGGCGCCGAATGACGCATCGGCCGAGGCCGACGCGCCTGCGGAGACAGAGGCATTGAGATTGACGAACTGCCCCGGCGCCATGCGCAGGGGGTCCTCAATGTCGTTGGCGGCGGCGATGCCCTGCCAACCGTCCTTGTTGCCGCCCTTCTTGTTCTTGCCCGCCATGTTCTGCAGCGAGTCGCCCTGCTTGGCCGCCTTCAGCGGCGCATGGCCCGGCGGCTTGTGGCCGGGCTTGACCTCGACCTTGCCGGCGCCGTCGAGCTTCTGCTCCAGGATGGCCTGCTGGCTCAGGGTCAGGGACAGGCTGGCGCGCAGCGGCTTGCCGTCGGGCGAGAAGAACTCCAGCGATTCCTCCAGCGCCTCGATCATGCCCTTGAACATGAAGTCGCCCCAGTGGAAGCAGACGCCGGGCGGCACCTTCTTGGAGGGATCGGCGTCGGATTCCTTGGGCTTCATGAAGTACAGCACCTTGGTGGTCAGGCGGCGCACGTCGTCGACCGGGTCCTTCTCCATCGCGGTCACGTCGAACCACAGCTGCAGCGCCAGCTTGGTGGTGCTGGAGCCGACGAACTGCATGCCGTCGGAGCCGGCCTTCTGGTCGCCGCCCTCGGGGGTCTTGAGCTCGTTGCTGAAGGTCAGCTTCAACGTCTCGGGGTTGAACTGCACCTCGACGGACTGACCGTCCTCCTTCTTGTTCTCGAAGCCCGGTTCGAGCTCGAACATGACGGCGCGCTTGAGTTCGGTCATGGCTGGATCCCGTTGAAGCGCAGGGTCTCGTAGGCGACCTGCAGTTCCTCGACGGCGACCTGGCCGTCGCGCGCGTTCAGGGCCGGTGCCTTCAGCTTGACCGGCACGCAGCGCGACAGCTGGAAGCTGGCGGTGACGGTGTGGCCGTCGGCCGCGTACATGACGACCTCGGCCTCGGCGCGCAGATAGGGGTTCTTCACGCAGTCCTGGAACCAGTGCCAGAGGTCGAAGTTCTCGGTCATGCCGCGCTTGAGCGTCAGCTGGCCGTAGGCGATCGCGCCGTTAAGGCGGATCTGCCGGTCGTTGGAGCCGCCCTCACGAATGGTCTTGACCTCCATGCTCATCTCAAGGCCGTCGCATTCGGCGAAGGCGGCCGAGACCAGCGGCTTGGGCTCTTCGCCGCGGAAGATCTCCACCGCGAAGTTGAAGGCGGTGAAGGGGCGGACGACGGCGACCTCGCTCATAGCTCTTCGGCCACGCTGAGGCGCTCGCCGCTTTGCAGCAGGCGCACCGCGATGAAGCGCATGGCCTGGGCCGGCGCGACATGCAGCTCGACGACGAGGCGGCCGGCATCGGCCTCGCGCGGCGTGTTGACGGTTTCGTCCGTGACGACGCGGAAGGACTGCGACGGCGTCGCGCCGGCGAAGGCGCCGCGGCGGAACAGGTCACCCATCAGGATGTCGAAGCCGCGCTTGATCGAGCGGCGCAGCGCCGGGCCGTTGGGCTCGAACACCCAGGCCGTGCCGCGCCGCAGCGCGAGCCGGCGCAGCAGCGCCAGCAGCCGCCTTACCTGGATGGGGCGCAGCTCGGTGTCGTGGGCCAGGGTGTCGGCCGACAGTGTCAGGAAGCCGCGCGGGTCGTCGCGCAACAGGTTGATCTGTGCATCTTGCAAGGCCTGGCGGTCAATGCTGCGCACCGGCGGCGCCAGCGCGACCACGTCCCGCAGCGCCTGGTTGGCCGGCGCGATCCAGGCGCCGCGCTGCGAGGCGCGCGCGGCCAGCACACCCATGGCCAGGCCATCGGGCGGGACCACGCGCGGCGCGGCCGGCAGCAGGCCATCGCGCAGCGCCGACTGCACCCAGGGAAAGTACATCGCACCATGCGACAGCGCCCGCGCCTCGTCGTAGCCGAAGGCATGCGGGTCGCCCTGCGCGGGCGGGCGGCGCACCGCGCGCAGCCGCGCCGTGTAGAGCAGGGCCTGCGGCGTGCGGAAGTGGCGCGGCATCGCCAGCGCGACGAACAGGTCGCCACAGGCATTGGCCAGGCGCAGTGCCGCGCGCTGCACCGCCAGCCAGTCGGCCTCGTGCACCAACTGCGCCGCGTCGGGCGCGAGCTGCTCCCAGTCTTCGCCACGCACCACCACCGTGACCGGGTTGGAGCCCAGGCTGCGCTGGCCGTCCAGCCAGGCGAACACCTGGTAGCGCAGCACGCCTTCGCGCATGGCGACCATGCGGTGTTCGAGGCCCAGGCCGCGATAGACCTCGCGTGCGTCGCTGAAGTCGGCCGCGGTCGCTTCGAGCAGCACATAGGTGGCACCCGGCTCGCTGTCGCTCCAGGACAGCCGGTAGGGGCCCGGCGGCAACGGCGCATCCGGGCCGGACAACCAGGGTGCTGCCAGCAGCCGGGTGCTGCAGTCCAGGAAGCTGGCGAAATCGGGGCCACCCTCGGGCGCCGAGCTCTGAGTGGCGCAGGGGCCGGCGTGGCTGCCCCAGAAGGGCAGCGCATCGGGGCCCTCCGGCTGCGACGGCTCCGGCGGCACATCGACACGGCGCTGCCAGCCGAGGTGGATGGCGTCGGGCAGAGCGAGCAGGCTGGCCTCGTTGAACAGGCCGCCCGCGCCGATGGCGAGGGCGGCATGCAGGCCTAAGAGCTCACGCGGATTCGGGCGGATCAGGCGGATGTCGTCGGCATGCGCGACCACGGTGGCGACGCCGTCGTTCACCAACTCCGGGTCGACGAAGAGGCTTGCGTCGAAGCGCGACAGGCCGTCGCGCTCCAGCGCCGTCTCGTCCTGCGGCAAGGGGGCGAGCGCGGCACCGTGCAAGGGCTCGACGCCCAGCGGCAGCCAGGCCAGCGTTTGATCCTCCGGCAGCGGCGCCAGCGCAAACCGCGGCAGTTCGCCCGGCGGCTGCGGCGGACGGTCATCGCGCGGCCGGTAGAAGGCGGCATCGTCCTGCAGCGTCCAGAACGACGCTGGATGCGCGGGTGCGAGGCCGATGCCGGAGCGCCGCGTGACCTCGGCGTCCGCGCTCGTGCGCAGTTCCAGCTCGACGCGCTGCGCCTGCGTGCTGCCGCCCAGTTCGGGCGGCAGCACCGCGCCGAGTTCCTGCCAGGCCGGGCCAAAGGTGGTCGCCGTCATCAGCGCGGTGGCCATCGAAGGCGGACTGCCGGCGAACGATGCCTCGCGGTGGATGCTATCGATGCGCTGCCAAAGCACGCCAGCGGCGCTTTCGAACCGCGCCCAGTGGCCAGCTTCGAGCAAGGCCGGCAGCGGATCATCGAACTGCAGTGCAGCGACGTCGTCATGCTCGGCGTCGGCACCCAGCCAGGTGGCCGACACCGCAGCCCCAAAGCCCCGGACTTCGGCGCTGCCCGGCAACCCCGGTGACAGCAGGCCGCTCGCCCGCTCGAAGGCCGCGAGCATGCGCGCCTCGACCAGCTGCAGGCTATCACCGCCCTGTCCCCGGTCGACCGCTTCCACCCGCGCATAGGCGCAGACGCGGTCGCGGTCGCCGAGTTGCAGCAGGTCGCCCACACGCAGCGCCACGCGCGAACGGAAGACGAGGCCATCGCCCGGCGGCGAGCTCGCCTCCACCAGCCCCTCGATGGCCAGGCCACGCACCAGCGCGGCGCAGCTCAGCCGCAGCGGGTCGGCCCAGGAGCCTTCGCAGCGCGTGCCCGACAGCGCAGACACGGCCGCCCCGCCCACCGGCAGGGCCAGCACGCCCGGCACCGCGAAGCGGCTGCTGCGCGCGACGCCGGGCAGGGAAGGATCGGCGCCCCGCGCCACCTCGAGCGCCTCGCTGCGCGCGATGCGCTGCACCCAGCAGCGCCGGCCGCCATTGGCGAAGAAGGCGCGCACCGCGCAGCCGAGATGGGCGAGCACCCGCTCGCCCCGTTGCGCATCCCAGGCCAGGGGCGCATCCGGGCCGAATACCGCGGCGTACTGGGCCGCGCTTTCTATCGCCACCGGCAGGTGCAGAGGCCCGGTGGATGCAAAGCCGACGAAAACCGCGACGTCCATGCGCGGCAGCGCATCGACCGCCGGCGGTGGCGCGACGTCGACCCGGATCCCGGGCAGTCGGCGAGCGATGGCGTCGGCTAGCACCAATCACTCCATCTCGAGGCGCTCGTAGGCGAGGACGAGTTCCTCCATCGCGACGTCGGTGCCCTTGGCATTGAAGGGGCCGCTGGTGTGCTTGATGATGCGCGCGCGCAGCAGCTTCCAGGTCTGCACCACCGCCGTGTGGTCCTCGTTCTGCAGCTGGATGGTGACCGTGCGCATGGCGTCCTGGTCGCCATTGCGGATCTGGTCCAGCCACTGGTAGAGGTTGAGCGAGCCGATCACGCCACGCTTCATCGTGACGTCGGTCGCCTTGTTCATGCCGGTGATCTTCATCACGCTGTTCTCGCGGGCATTGCCCGTGCGGTACTCGGACACGGTGACTTCCATGCCGATGCCGCTCAGCTCCTGGAAGCCGGCTTGCGGCCCCTCGGTGTTCCCGTCACCCAGGTCGACGAGGAAGTTGAACTGCACATAAGGTCGGTCTCGCAACTCGGCCATGACGGGCTCCTGTTAAACCTTGCGGTCGGCCGTCCATTGGCCGATGCGGAAGATGACGAACTCGGCGGGATTGACGACAGCCAGGCCGACCAGGCAGATCAGCCGGCCGTTGTCGAGGTCGTTCTGGGACATCGTGGAGCGGTCGCACTTCACGAAGAAGGCCTTCTCGGCCTTGTCGCCGAGCAGCGCGCCGGTTTCCCACTGCTGGCGCAGGAAGTCCTCGATGGTGCGGCGCACATTGGCCCACAGCACCGGCCCGTTGGGCTCGAACACCGCCCACTGCGTGCCCTTGTCGATGGACCGCTCGACGAAGGCGAAGTAGCGCCTCAGGCTGACGTATTTCCACTCGGGGTCGGAGCTGATGGTGCGGGCGCCCCAGAGCCGCATGCCGCGGCCCTCGAAGAAGCGGAAGCAGTTGATGCCCTCGGGATTGAGCACCTCCTGCTGCGACTTGTTGAGGAAGCGTTCGAAGCCCAGGGCCAGGTTGACGACCTCGTTGGCCGGCGCCTTGTAGACGGCGCGGTTGATGTCGTTGCGCGCATAGATGCCGGCGACAAAGCCCGATGGCGGCACATGGATCTCGCGCTGGCTCAGCGGGTCCAGCACGCGGATCCAGGGGTAGTAGAGGGCGCCGTAGGTGGAGTCGAGCTGGGCGCGCATGGCGCGCACCTCGCTGATGGCCTGGTCATCGCCGCTGTCGATGACGGCGATGCGGTATTTCATGCGCTCGGCGTGGCGGATCAGCGCGCGCACGATGGTGCGTGCGGTCGGGCCGTAGCCGGGCTCCTCGTAGCCGAAGGTGGAACCCGGTGCGGCGACGATGGAGATGTCCTCCAGGTCCTCGAACGCGACCATGCCGGTCTTGCGGTCGTCGAGCGTCGTGATGCCGGCGTATTCGTCGGCCTGCGGGCGGTTGCCGTCGTCGCCGTCTTCCAGCACGATGGCGACGCTGCGCTGGGCCGGCGAGCTGTCGTCGTTCTCGAGCGCCGCCTGCAGGCCGGTGGCCGGCGAGCCGATGCTAGGCGCTGCGGTGAAGAAGAGGCCCAGCAGGTCGACGCCGGTGTTGATGCCGGCGACATCGGCCTCGCGGAAGACGATGGGCAGCGTGCGGGCGCGCGCCATGCTGGCGGGATGCTCGGAGAAGTAGTCGAACAACCCGTCGGGGCTGCCGCCACGTTCGTGGTCGGGGTCCAGCGGCAGGTCCGGCGACGTGAAGGGCACGGTGATGCCGGTCAGCGGCGCGATGGTCACGCTGACCGTCACGATGCGCATTTCGTAGTCGCCCGGCGTCAGCTGGGCGAGCTGCACATCGGCCGTCGCCAGGTCGTCGCCGGTGGACGAGAAGGCCCAGCTCTCGTTGACCGTGTCGCGCAGCGCCAGGTAGTAGCCCTCGGCCACGGCGGGCGAACCGGCGCCGCCCGCTGGTGCGGGGCGGATCCAGACCGTGTCGCGGTTGGCGAGGGAGCGCACGCCCGGCACGGTGCCGTCGGCGACGAGCACGCTCTGGCCCATCTTGAAGGTGAAGCTCACGCGCGCATCGCCCATGGCACCGGGGAAGCGCGCGAACACCGCCAGCGGCGACGGGCTGCCGGGCAGTCCGCCAAAGGCGTGGCCCGACCAGGGATCCGCTTCATTCGTCGGCGTGAACACGCGGCTGACATAGAGCCGCTTGCCGCCTTCCTCGAAGAAGGCGCGCACGCCGTGCCACATGTAGTTGTCGATCTCCCCGGCGTCCTGGTAGTCCAGGCGTTCGCGGCCGCCATAGGTGCGCTCGAACTCGACCAGGCTGGTGATGATCTCGGGCTCGATGTCCAGCGGCCCGTAACGCGTCGGGCCGACGAAGCCGGTGGTGGTCGTGCTGACGCCTTCGATCGACTTGGAGCGGAACGACACCTCTTCGACGAAGACTCCGGGGGCAAGGTACTCGGGCATATCGCTTCTCCTGCGGTAGGCGGGTGACTCAGGCGGCAGAGACGGAAAGCCAGGACGCGTCGGCCGGCGCCGCCCCCAGCGCGCGTGCCGTCAATGGCACGCGGTAAGCAAGACGGCGCGAGGCCGTCGGCGAAGAGACCAGGTCGTCGACGCTGCCGGGCGTGTTCAGCTGCGCCAGCACGTCGGCCAGGTCGGCAATCGCAGGCACCGGCGCCGGCGGCGAGGCCTGCGACCAGAACACGTCCAGCTCGACCGGCCATGAAAAGTCGTTGCGCGCCTCGGGCGGCGAGGACAGCGCGCGCCGCGCCGGCTCGGGATAGGGGAACATCACGGCCACGCGGCCCTGTTCGTCGGCCAGGCCCAGGCCGCAGCGCTGGCCTTCGATGCGGACGCCCAGCAGCGCCCAGGCGGCCGGCCGGCCGCTGGCGGTGTCGCGCATCTGCGCGTAGACGGCGGCCTGCGCATCCGGCACGCCGCGGCTCGGCGCCGAGAACAGCGGGATGCGCTGCAGCATCAGCTGTGGCGGTGAACCTGGCGTGCCCGGCAGCACAATGGGCTGCGGCGGCGAGAACCAGGGCGCGTTCCAGGTCAGCAGGCCGCGCACCGGCAGGTCGACGTCGATGGCCAGCGGCAGGAAGCGGCCATAGGGGTCGCGCACCTCGATGCGGCAGGCGCGCAGCGCCGCCTCGGCCGTGGCCCACAGCTGCTGCGGATCGGTGTCCGAGAACTCGAAGTCGCGCAGGCCCGGCACGCTGTGGCCAACGTAGACGCCGCTGAGGTTTGGGCTCATGGGCTTGCGCACGCGCGGGTTCGAGCGTGCGAACACCTCGACCTGCAGGCCGTCGATCAGCGACGTGCTGCGCGCGGCATCCCAGAAGCGCACGCCGATGGCGGCGTGGCGTGCCAGCACCTCGAGCGACCGCGCGGCGAGGCTCATGCCGTCACCCCGCGCATGTCGAAGCGCCGCGTCTGCACCGCCGCCCCGCCCTCAACGTGGACGTCGGAGTCGATGAAGGCCATGCGCAGCGTGTAGGTGGCCGAGGCCGGCAGGCGCGGCTGCAGCCGGTCCCACAGGGTCAGGTAGTCTGTCAGCGACAGCGGGTCGCACACCAGGTCGAGCGCCTCGTGGGGCGCGAAGGTGTCGGTCTCGCTGAGGTAGTGGTTCAGGTGGCCCGCCGACAGCGTGCCGGTGTCCTCCATCAGCCGCATCACCCAGCCGAGCATGCGGTGCTGCATCTCGGCGTCCTGCGCCCACGGCGTGACCATGTAGTGCAGGTCCAGCGGCAGCGACGGCCTGAAGTTGCGCCCGTCCGGCGAGCGGCGCATGGTGAGGTTGCGCACCGAGCCGTTGATCGCCACGCGGTACAGGCACACCGAGAAGCCGTCCTGCATCGGTGACTCGAAGTCACGCATCTGGTAGAGCTGCACCTCGAGGCCCGCGCCGAACTCGTCGCGCGGATAGTGGTCACGGATCAACCCGGCCAGCGCGGTGCTGGCGGCGGCGATGGCGCGGTGGTTGGCCATCTTGGCAATCAGCCCCGCGGGGCGTCGCCCAGCAGGTCGTCGAGCTGGGCGTCGCCGGCGATGCGCCGGTAGCGGCGGCGGCCATCGGCCGCGCGCAACTCCTCGACGACACCTTGTTCCTGCAACCAGCCGAGCACAGTCTGAAGCTGTTCCATCGTGATCTCCACTCCCGGGGCTAGCCACCAAAGACAGATGCCTTCGACCGTGTCCGAGGCATGCGGATTCGCGCGCAGGTATCTGGCCAACGCACGCACGGTCGCCGTGGGATCTGTCCCTTCAGCCATGTCTTGATGACGTTTGACGTTGCCTAACCCTGCAAGCGATGTGCCAGGTGTGCGGTCTCGCTCAAGCCCTTGATTTGGCTGGCACCTGGCCGCGCGGCCGCTCCCGGGGTGGCTGGTTTTGTCCTGCCCCGCAGCACAGCAAGCGCGGCCAGCCGACGCGCCGCGAGAGGGCAGACCGGTCAGGATGAATTTGTCCTGGCCCCGTGCTGGATTTGTCCTGACCGCAACGGCCCACGGCATGCCGCAGCCACCGCAGGCTGCGGTGGCCGTCGACAAGCCTTCGGGATGGGGTGGGTCAGGCGGCAGGAAGCCGGAAGCGCTGCGGCTGGATGCCGTGCTTTCGGATCAGCTCGAAGAAGGCACGCCTGTCCTTCTTGGCGGCCTGCGCGGCATGGGTGACGTTTCCGCCGTGGACGGTGAGCAACTGCTCGACATAGCCGCGCTCGAAGCTCTCGACCGCGCGCGTCTTCGCCGCGCGGAACGACTCGTCCTCGGCAGCCTGGGTCTCGCTGCCGGCGCGGCCGATGTCGATGTCTTCCGGCCCGAGCGTGGGCCCCTTGGACAGCAGCACGGCGCGCTCGATCACATGGCGCAACTCGCGCACATTGCCTGGCCAGTCGTGCATGGACAGCTTGTGCAAGGCGGCGGACGACAGCGTGCCCACCCCACGGTCGAACTCGCGCGCGAACTCGCGCAGGAAGTGCAGCGCCAGCACCGGGATGTCCTCACGCCGCTCGCGCAGCGCAGGGATGTTCACGTTGAGCACGTTCAACCGGAAGAACAGGTCCTGCCGGAAATGCGCACCCTGCATCAGCGCGTACAGGTCGGTATTGCTGGCCGCGATCACGCGCACATCGGCGTGCACCACCGAGCTCGAACCCACGGGGCGGTACTCGTGCTCCTGCAGGAACCGCAGCAGCTTGGCCTGCGCCGGCAGCGGCAGGGAGTCCACCTCGTCCAGGAACAAGGTGCCGCCCTCCGCCTGACGCACCAGGCCCGGGCTGGCCGCGTGGGCGGTCGTGTAGGCGCCCTTGGCATGGCCGAAGAGCTCGTTCTCGACCAGCTCCGTCGGCAGCGCGCCGCAGTTCAGCGCCACCCAGGGCCGCGAGGCGCGGGCCGACATGTAGTGCACGGCTCGCGCGCAGACCTCCTTGCCTGTGCCCGTCTCACCCGTGATCAGCACGTTGGCCTGGCAAGCGGCAATCACCGGCAGCTTGGCCGCAACCATTTCGCAGGATCGACTCACATAGACGAAGCCGCGGATGGCGTCCGGGCGCGGTGCGACGGCACCGGGTGCCGCGCCTGGCCCGAGATGCCCGGTAGCCCTGCGCAGGCGGACATCCAGCTCTGCGGCGCTGCATGGGAGCAGGATGAAATCGTGGGAACCCGCCTTGAGCAAGGCGGCCATGTCCACGGCTGCGTGCCTCTCGGCAGCACACAACAGCGCGCACGAGGGATGCCGCTGGTGCAGCCGGGTCACCTGCTCGGCCGCAGATTGCAGGTCGTGAGGGTCGATGACGAGAACAATGCCGACCAAACCCTTCAACCTGTCGTCAGCGTCGCTGGACGCGGCAACCTCTATGCCGTCCAGGCCGCTCATCATTGAAATGACCGTCTGCGCGTGCCCCTTCAGGCAGGAAGCAGCCACGACGGCCCACCTGCACGTTTCCATTCGAGCACCTCGATGTCAGCCGCGACGAGCAGTTCCACGTACAAGGGGCCGAAACGCCGTTGACTTAGGTCACCGAGGTCGGCTCAAGGGCACGCTAAAGCGCTTCAGGCTGCGTTGGCCAAGCGGGCTTGGACTTCGGCGCAACCTCAAGAGCGTTGGGGCGGTTTGAGTTTAAGAGGCATGAAACGAAGCTCCATACTTCAGCTTAGGGAAGCGGTTAACGATTCGGCCGGGTGGCGGCCCGGCGTCGAGGCGGCCCTTCGAAGCTGAGTTGCTGGGGATTCAGGAACAAGGCAATGCATGACTTGGCTGATGGCGTCGCGACCTCAGGTGCGCGGCGCCGTCGCCTGACTGGAGGCGTGGCATGGATGGATTCACGGGCGGCTGCCTGTGCGGCGACGTCCGTATCGTGGCCTGCGGGCAGCCGTACCGGGTGGGCCTTTGCCACTGCCTGGATTGCCGCGCCTACCACGGCGCACTGTTCCACGCCAGCGCGATATTCCCTCAGGACGCGGTGACTATCACCGGCGAGACCCGCGACTACGCCGGGCGCTTCTTCTGCCCACGCTGCGGCTCGTCCGTGTTCGGCTGCAGCGCCGACGAGATCGAGGTGAGCCTGGGCGCACTGGACGCCCCAGCCAGCTGCAGCCCACCTACGAACTCTGGACCGTTCGCCGCGAGTCGTGGCTGCCGCAGTTTCCTCTGGTGCGCCGGTACGCGCATGACCGTGACAGCACAAGCCGCCTTGAGCCCTAGCGCGAGGCGGCTCGGCCGCAGCCACTACGATGCCGCCCCTGGATCAAGTGGGGCGCGGACGATGGCGTGGATGGACTTCTGTGAGGGTGGCGCGTGGGCCTGAGGCTTCTTGTCGGTTTTGTCTGGCTGCTCAGCTGGCTGCCGTTTCGCGCCATCACGGGCCTGGGCTGGCTGATTGGCAACCTCGTCGCATCGATGCCGTCGTCACGCCGGCACATCGGTGAAGTCAACCTCAAGCTCGCGCTGCCGGACTGGACACCGGCAGCTCGCCGCCGCCTGCTGCGCCAGAATTTCGTCGCCATGGTGCAGATGCTGCTGGAGTACGGCTATGGCTGGTTCGCTTCGCGCGAGCGCCTGAAGCGCCTGGTCCGCATCGAAGGCCTTGAGAACCTGCGCGCGTTGGATGGCCGCAATGTCATCTTGATGATGCCCCACTTCACCGGCCTGGACCTGGCCGGCCTGCGGGTGTCGCTGGAGACGCCGCTGGTCAGCATCTACTCGGTTCAGAAGGACCCCTGGCTGGACGCGTTCTTTCGCGCCAAGCGGCTGCGTTTTGGCACCGGCATCATCTTTGCGCGCCAGCAGGGCACGCGGCCGACGCTGCGGGCGCTGAAGGAAGGCTATCGCCTCTACTACCTGCCCGACCAGGACTTTGGCCACCGCGACTCGGTCTTCGTGCCCTTCTTTGGCGTGCCGGCGGCCACCATCGGCGGGCTGTCGCGCATGGCCGCCGTGACCAAAGCGGCTGTGCTGCCCTGCTACCCGCGCCGCGAGGCGGATGGCTACACGCTCGTCATCGAGCCGGCGCTGGAAAATTTCCCGACCGACGATATCGTGGCGGACGCCACCCGCATGAATGCCGTCATCGAGGCTCAAGCGCGCCGACAATTGCACCAATACTTCTGGCTGCACAAGCGCTTCAAGTCACGGCCTCCCGGCGAGGCTGACTTCTACGCCAAATGACCCACGACATTCCCTATATCAAGCTGCTCATCGTGGCGGTCTTCATCGCGAGCACGATGTACGTGCATTTCCGCGGTCGCGTGCGCCTGCGCTTCTTCCGCCAGCTGATGGATCACTCCACCTTCATGGCGCCCATCAACTGCCTGATGTACCTGTTCTCCAGGCTGCCGGCCAAGCCTTATCTGCCGGTGGCCGGCTTCCCGGAGCTCAAGCTGCTGCAAGACCATTGGCAGGACATCCGCGCCGAAGCCTTCAAGCTGGCCGACGCGGGCGAGATCAAGAAGAGCGATAAGTACAACGACGCGGGCTTCAACAGCTTTTTCAAGACCGGCTGGACGCGCTTTCACCTGAAGTGGTATGGCGACGCGCATCCGTCGGCGCGCGAACTCTGCCCGGTGACGACCGGGCTGCTGCAGCGCATCCCGACCGTGAAGGCCGCCATGTTCGCGGCCTTGCCGCCGGGCGGGCGCCTCGTCACCCACCGCGATCCCTTCGCCGGCTCGGTGCGCTATCACCTCGGTCTCGTCACGCCCAATGCCGACAGCTGCTATATCTCGGTCGACGGCGAGCGCTATTCCTGGCGTGACGGCCAGGGCGTCATCTTCGACGAGACCTATCTGCACTACGCAGAGAACCAGTCGGACGTGATGCGCATCATCCTGTTCTGCGACGTCGAGCGGCCGCTCAACAACCCGGTGGCGCGCTGGTTCAACCATTTCATCAGCCACACGCTGATCCGCGCCGCAGCCGCCCCCAACTCGGACACCGACAAGACCGGCGGCATCAACCGGCTGTTTGCCTATGTGCAGCAGGTGCGCATGTTCGGCAAACGCATCAAGGCCAGGAGCCGCTTCGCCTACTACGGCTTGCAGTGGCTGATCTTTGGCGGCTTGTTCGTCTGGTGGCTGTTCTGAACCCATGCTCCGTCTGCGCCTGCTCGGTGGTTTTGAGATCGAGCGGGCCGGCCGCGTCGAGCTGACCCGCCTGCCCAGCCGCGCCAGCGTGCTGCTGCTGGCCCGCCTCGCGCTGGCGCCCAGGCGCCAGCATCCGCGCGAGGAACTTGTCGAGCTGCTGTGGCCGGGTGTCGAACTGGACGTCGGCCGCAACCGGCTGCGCCAGACCCTGTCCACGCTGCGTGCCCTGCTCGAAACCGACGAAGCGCCGCTCTTCAACGCCGACCGTCTGCAGCTCTCGCTGTTGCCCGGCGCGCTGGCTTCAGACGTGCATGACTTCGAGGCCACCCGTCTTGCTTCCCACTATGGCGGTGAGCTGCTGCCCGGCCATTTCGACGACTGGGTCGTCGCCGAGCGGCATCGGCTGGCGGCGCTGGCCGACGATCTGCCCCCGCAGCCGCAGCCGGTGCTCGAGTTCGTGCACGCTCCCGCCCTGCCCTCGTTCGCGACCAGCCTGCCGCGCTACCTGACGCGCTATTTCGCGCCGCCTGGCCGGCTCGAAGCGCTGGCCGTGCGGCTGCCCCAGCTGCGCCTGCTGACGCTCGTCGGCCCAGGCGGCGTGGGCAAGACCCGGCTCGCGGTGGAACTGGCCTGGCTGCAGTTCGGCGAGCACCACTGGAGCTGCGGCATGGCGGCCCTGGCCGAGGTGCGTGATGAGGCCGGCCTCGTGGCAGCGCTCGAGCGCGCCCTGACCGTCACGCGCGGCGGCGGCTGGCCGGCCATCGAGGCTGCGCTGCAAGACCCCGGCGGCCTTCGGTTGCTGGTGCTGGACAACGCCGAGCAGGCCCTCGGCGTCGTCGCCCAGGCCGTGCAGCGGCTGCTCGCGCAGGCGCCCACGCTGTGCCTGCTCGTCACGTCCCGGCATGCGCTGGAGGTGGACGGCGAAACCCTCGTCGATGTGGCACCGCTCGCAAGTGCTGAAAATTCGGCCCAGGACACCGCCCAGGCTCTCTTCATCGACCGCGCCCGCGCCGTGCGGGCCGACTTCCACGCCAGCCGCGACAACCAGGCCGCGCTGACCGAACTGATCCGCGAGCTTGAGGGACTGCCGCTGGCGCTGGAGCTGGCGGCCGCCCGCGTGCGCAGCTTTTCGCCGGCCCAGATGCTGGCGCAGTGGCGCGGCCTCGGCACGCAGGCCGCGCCACTGCCTGCCTGGCTCGCGAGCCCGACGCGAGCGCCCCGCCACGCCTCGGTGGCGGGCCTGCTGGACTGGAGCCTGGCCCTGCTCGGCCCCGAGCCGCGCGCCCTGCTGCAGCGCCTGGCCGCCCTGTCCGGTGCTTTCGCCTGGGCCGACGTCGAAGCCCTCGGCGGCACACCGGCACTGCTGAGTGAACTGGTCGGCCATTCCTTGCTGCAGGCCGGCGGCGACGCCGAGCCGCGCTACCGCATGCTGGAGCTGCTGCGCCGCGGCGTGCTGGCGCACCTGGACGCGGCCGAGCAGCGCCAAGCGCGCCGCAAGCTGCGCGCGGCGCTGTGCGACTGGGCGCTGGCGCTGGGCCTGCAGGCGCCCATCACGGCCTGGGCGCCACGGCGCGAGCAGGCTCGCGCCCTTGTGGCCAGCGCGGCGGACGACAGTGACGCGGCCACCGGCCTGCGCCTGGCGCTGGCCATGCGCCCCTGCTGGGAAAGCGACGGCGTGGACCGCACGCTGGTGGACCAGCTCGGCCTGCTGCTGCAACTCGCGCCCTGCTCCGCCGGCCATGAGCTGCGCGCGCAACTGGCTTTCACACATGGCGACCGCGCCCTCGCGCTGGCCGAGGCCGAGCGTGCGCTGCAACTGGCCGGCAGCGACCCCGTCGCCCGCGCACCGGCCCTGGTGCGCCGTGCCTGGGTACTGCTGGCCGGCGACAACCGCGAGCAGGGCCAGACCCGCCCGCTTGAAGAAGCCATCGGCCTGGCCCGGCGCGTCGGCGACGTGGCCACCGAGGCGCGTGCCTGGCAGCAGCTCGCGGCAATAGCCGTGTCGCGTGGCCAGCCCGCGCAGGCCGAGGCGCTGTACGCCCGCGCCCAGGAGCTGTGGGAGGCGGTCGGCCACTCGCGCCAGGCCGCCGCAAGGCTGCGCAACCGCGCCCAGTGCCTGATCGAGCTGGGCGACATCGCCACCGCGCTGGGCTGGATCACCGCCTGCCAGCGGCTGGCCGAGGCCGATGGCGACGGCGTGGGCCAACTCGACGCGGCCATCTCGCTCGCCATGGTCCACGAAGCCCGCCGCGACTGGCCGGCCATGCTCGCGGCGGCTCGCCAGGCCTTGCGCATCGCGCATGGGCGTCAGCATCTGCACGCGCGGGCCCTGACGCTGCAGCTCTTCCCTCGGCCGCTGGCACGGCTGCGCCACCCCGAGCAGGCGCTGCAGCTGGCGGCCTTTGCCGAGCAGTACTGGCAGCGCCATCTGGGCGCCCTGGGCTCGCGTGAAGCCCGCGCGCTGGCGCGTGTGCGCCGCCTGGCCGGCGCCCAACTCAGCCGTGACGGCGCCAAGCTGGCCTGGGCCTCCGGGCAAACCCTGAGCCTCGCAGAAGCCCTGGCCTTGGCTGGGGCGTGACGAACGGGCGGGCAAGCCACCCTTCGCTAGCATCGAAGGTTTTGGTCTTCCCAACACCCGCCTCCATGCATCGTCTGAACGCCGCCCCCGCCCTGCTGCTGGCCGCAGCCCTGGCCGCGAACGCACAAGAAGCGCCCAAGCCTGCCGCGCCGGCCGCGTCCGCGGTCTGGAATGTCAACACGCCGCCCGGCGTGGCCAAGACGGCCAACATCGACGTGAAGAGCGGCACCTGGATGAGCGTGGACGTCAGCCCCGACGGCAAGACGATCGTGTTCGACCTGCTGGGTGACCTGTACACGCTGCCGATCGGCGGCGGCGAGGCCAAGGCGCTGACCCACTCCATCGCGTGGGAACACCAGGCCCGCTTCTCGCCGGACGGCAAGCAGATCGCCTTCCTCAGCGACGCCGGCGGCGGCGACAACATCTGGGTCATGAACATAGACGGCAGCGGCGCCCGCGCCGTGACCAAGGAAGACTTCCGCCTGCTGAACAACCCTGTCTGGCACCCGAATGGCAAATACCTGCTGGCGCGCAAGCACTACACCGGCACGCGCAGCGCGGGCTCGGGCGAGATCTGGCTGTTCCACGTCGATGGCGACGCGGCCAAGAACAAGGGCGTGCAGCTCAACGAGAAGCCCAACTGGCAGAAGGACCTCGGCGAGCCGGCCATGTCGCCGGACGGCAAATACCTGTATTACTCGCAGGACACGACACCCGGAAAGACCTTCGAATACAACAAGGACAGCAATGGCGAGATCTACAAGATCTTCCGCCAGGACCTGGGCGACGGCTCGGTCGAGGCCTTCGTGCAAGGCCCTGGTGGCGCGGTGCGGCCCACGCCCTCGCCGGACGGCAAATACCTGGCCTTCGTGCGCCGCGTGCGCAACCAGAGCACGCTGTTCCTGAAGGACCTGACCACCGGCGTCGAGCGCCCTGCGTGGAGCGGCCTGTCGCGCGACCTGCAGGAGATCTGGGCGATGTGGGGCGTCTACCCCAGCTTCGCGTGGATGCCTGGCTCCAAGGAGATGGTCGTCTGGGCCGAGGGCAAGATCTGGCGCGTCGACCCCTTCAAGGGCACGGCTGCCGACATTCCCTTCCACGTGAAGGACACGCGCGAGCTGCGCGAGCCGATGCGCTTTGCGCAGGACGTCGCGCCCGCCAAATTCGCGGTGCACCAGTTGCGCGGTGCGCAGGTGTCGCCGGACGGCAAGCGCGTCGTCTACTCGGCGCTTGGGTCGCTGTACGTGAAGGACCTTCCCGACGGCGCACCGCGCCGGCTGACGAAGCAGGACGAGTCGTTCGAGTTCGCGCCGAACTGGGCGCGCGACGGCAAGTCCGTCGTCTACGCCACTTGGCGCGACGACACCCAGGGCAGCGTGCGCCGGCTGGACATCGCTTCGGGCAAGGAGACCTTGCTCGTCAAGGAGCCGGGCAAATACCTGGAGCCGCGCCTGTCGCCGGACGGCAAGCAGGTCGTCTACCGCAAGGTCAAGGGCGGCGGCCTGACCAGCCCTTGGCACGGCCTGGACACCGGCCTCTACCTGGCTGCGGCCGATGGCTCGGGCAAGCCCGAACGCATCAGCAAGGAAGGCAGTGGCGCGCAGTTCGGTGCGAAGAGCGACGAGCTCTTCTTCACCAAGACGAGCAGCACCAGCGAGGTCGAGCAGCGCTTTGCGCTGACGCGCCTGAACCTGCGCGACCGCAGTGAGACCGAGGTGGCGCGCAGCGACGCGGCGGCCGAGTACAGCGTGTCGCCCGACGGCCAGTGGCTGGGCTTCGTGGAGCGATACCACGCCTACGTAACGCCGCTGCCGAACGTGCAGGGCCAGTCCGGCAAGACCATCACCGTCGGCGCCAAGATGGACGCGCTGCCGGTGCGCCAGCTCGACGTGAACGCCGGCTCGGCGCTGCACTGGAGCGGCGACAGCAAGAAGCTGCATTTCACGCTGGGAGATGAGCTCTTCACCGCGAACGCCGAAGGGAAGGACAAGGCAACCAGCCAGAAGATCGGCTTCGAGCAGGCCAGCGACAAGCCCACGGGCAAGGTCGCACTGACCGGCGCCCGCATCGTGACGATGAAGGGTGATGAAGTCATTGAGGGCGGCACGGTCCTGGTCGACGGCAACCGCATCGTGGCGGTCGGCAAGGACGTCGCGATTCCCGCGGACGCCAAGCGCATCGACGCCAGCGGCAAGACCATCGTGCCCGGCTTCATCGATGCCCACTGGCATGGCTCCATGAACGACTCGGGTCTGATCCCGCAGCAGAGCTGGGTCAACCTCGCCTCGCTGGCCTTCGGCGTGACGACGCTGCACGACCCGTCCAACCTGAGCTCGGCCATCTTCACGCAGGCCGAGATGCAGCGCGCCGGCCTCGTGCTGGGCCCGCGCATCTACTCGACCGGCACCATCCTCTACGGTGCCCGCACGCCCTTCTATTCCAACGTCAACAGCCTGGACGACGCGCTGACCCATCTGAACCGCCAGAAGGCCGAAGGCGCCATCAGCGTCAAGAGCTACCAGCAGCCGCGCCGTGACCAGCGCCAGCAGGTGCTGGAAGCCGCACGCCAGACCGGCATGATGGTCGTTCCCGAGGGCGGCTCGCTGTTCCAGCTCAACATGAGCATGGTGGTCGACGGCCACACCACAGTCGAACACGCGCTGCCGGTGGCCGAGGTCTGGGACGACGTCAAGCAGCTGTGGAGCCAGACGGCAGTGGGCTACACGCCGACGCTGAACGTCGGCTACGGCGGCCTGGACGGCGAGCATTACTGGTATGCCCGGACCGACGTCTGGAAGCACCCGCTGCTGAGCCGCTATGTGCCGCGCACGGTGCTGGAGCCGCGCTCGGTCCGCCGCGAGACCGCGCCCGAAGAGGACTTCAACATCATCCGCGTGGCCCGCACCGCGACCGCGCTGTCACGCGCTGGCGTCAACACCTCCATCGGCGCCCACGGCCAGCGCGAAGGCCTGGGCACGCACTGGGAGATGTGGATGTTCGTCATGGGCGGCATGACGCCGCATGAAGCCCTGCGCACCGCCACCATCAACCCGGCGCGCAACTTCGGCTTCGAGAAGGATCTGGGTTCGCTGGAGCCCGGCAAGCTGGCCGACCTGGTCGTCATCAACGGCAACCCGCTGGCCGACATCCGTCAGTCGGACCGCATCGCCCAGGTCATGCAGAACGGCCGCCTGTTCGACGCAATGACGATGAACCAGGTCGCGCCCGTCGCCAAGGCGCGCAAGCCGCTGTTCTTCGAGGGCGCCGATGGCCAGACCATGCCCATCGACGCGGAGGCCCTGGAGTCGGGCCATATGGGCGACTAAGCCACGCGGCGCCGCCAGAGCAGGAAGGCGGCGCCCAGCCCGATGAGGAGGCCGGTGCCCGGTTCGGGCACCGGCGCTGCCTGCAGATAGTTGAATCCCGAGCCCGAGGTCAGCGTCACCTGGCTCTGCGGCACACCGTTGAGCGAAACCGTCATGCCGCCCCAGCGCAGCGTGTGCCCCAGGTCGAAAGCCGCCGTGGCCAAGGCGCCGCCCTGACCGTTGTATGCGGTCTGGGCCGACGCTTCCAGCTCCACATACAGGGGCAGCATCTGGCCGGTGTTGATGGTGGCCGTGCCGTGCAAAGTGCCGACAGGGTCACCCACATAGCCGTGGATGGCCAGCGTCGGGGAGTTGTTGTACAGATGCCCCCCAGCACCCAGGTCGAAGGCGCCACCACCCACGTCGGCGCGCACCTGCCAGTTCGCCGCAGCCTCATTGGACGCGCCGACACTGAAGCTGCCACTCAGCAGCAGATCGAACTGCACGACCACCTGGGTGCCCGCGGCAACCCCGGCCAGATCCAGCTTGAAATCGTCGCGGAAGATGGCCCGGGCCAGGCTGTTCAGGCTGCCCATAGAGGTGCCATCCATCTTCAGGGTGCCGGCCTGCGCGATGGCGTGGGCGGCGCCGCTGGAATTGAAGCCGCCGGTCACGAGGCCACTGCTCAATTCAGCGGTGCTGGGCTGGGTCAGCAAGGTATTCACCGGGCCGGTGCCGCCGAAGAAATTCGGGTTCACACCCAGCTGCACCGTGACACTGGTGACGGCTCCGGCGGGGGCCGCCAAGGAGGCAATCGCTAGGGCAAGCGCGGCGCGAATGGGCAACATGGCGGTCTCCTCATAAATGATGGCCGCGAGTCTGCCCCTAGCTGCTTGCGCGGACAGCCCCCTAGATGTGCATAGAATCCTCACTCGTCAGGAGAGCGCCCCGCTGAAGTTGGGGGCCGCCGAAGGCGCAGGGTCTAGCGATCCGAACGCTCAGGCAAAAGGACTGACAAACGTCTTGAGTGGGCGCCACCAGTGGCAGACACTCCCGACGTTCCTCACTGGAGAGAAGCCGGCCCTGGAGCCGGCTCACCGAAGGGGCAAGCTTGCGCGGGACTGCCAACCGCCTTGTCAATCTCTCAGGTACCCCGGACAGCGAGGACATCCAAACCCGAATTTCGTCGGAGCACTTGATGTCCTCTTTGCTGCAAACGCCCCTGCACGCCCTTCACGTCGAACTCGGCGCCAAGATGGTGCCCTTCGCCGGCTACGACATGCCGGTGCAATACCCCGCCGGCGTGATGGCCGAGCACAAGCACACGCGGGCCGCCGCCGGCCTGTTCGATGTGTCGCACATGGGCCAGGTGCGCCTGGTCGGCTCGGATGCCGCCGCTGCGCTCGAGACCCTGGTGCCGGTCGATATCGTCGACCTCGGCGTCTTCAAGCAGCGTTACGCCCTCTTCACGAACGACCAGGGTGGCCTGCTGGACGACCTGATGGTCTGCAAGCGCCCCGACGACCTGTTCGTCGTCGTCAACGCCGGCTGCAAGGAGCAGGACATTGCTCACATGCAAAAGCACATCGGCTCGCGCTGCGAGGTCATTCCCGTGCCTGAGCGCGCGCTGCTGGCGCTGCAAGGCCCGCTGGCCGTCGACGCGCTCAGCCGCCTGATTCCCGGTGTCGAAAAGCTGACCTTCATGACCGGCGGCTTCTTCTATGTCGACGGCATTGACTTCTTCCTGACCCGCTCGGGCTACACCGGCGAGGATGGCTTCGAAATCTCGGTCCACCAGGATCACGCGATCGCCTTCGCCCGCAAGCTGCTGGCGCAACCCGAGGTCAAGCCCATCGGCCTGGGCGCGCGCGACTCGCTGCGCCTGGAAGCCGGTCTGTGCCTGTACGGCCACGACATCAACGAGACGACCACGCCGGTCGAAGCGGCCATCACCTGGGCCATCCAGAAGGTGCGCCGCGCCGGTGGTGCTCGTGCCGGTGGCTATCCGGGCGCTGCTGTCATCGACGAACAACTCGCCAACGGCGCGGCCCGCAAGCGCGTCGGCCTGGTCGGCAAGGAGCGCATGCCCGTGCGCGAGGGCGCCAAGATCGTCACTCTAGAGGGCACCGAGATCGGCGTCGTCACCAGCGGCACACTCGGCCCCACGGTCAACCAGCCGGTAGCACTCGCCTATCTCGACAAGGCGCATACCGCCGCTGGCACCGAAGTCTTCGCCATCGTGCGCGACAAGCGCACGCCCATGGTTGTTTCCGCCACCCCCTTCACCCCCAACCGCTACTACCGCGGCTAAACCTCTCGGAGCCTGAACGATGAGCATCAAGTACACCCCCGATCACGAATGGCTTGACGTCCACGGCGACGGCACGGCGACGGTCGGCATCACCGTGCACGCGCAGGACGCGCTGGGCGACGTGGTCTTCGTGGACCTGCCCGAAGTCGGCAAGACCTATGCCGAAAAGGAAGTCGCCGGCGTCGTCGAGTCCGTCAAGGCCGCGGCCGACGTCTACATGCCCGTGGACGGCGAAGTCGTCGAAGTCAACGAAGCCCTGCGCGACGACCCGGCCCTGGCCAACACCGACCCGCTCAAGGCCGGCTGGTTCTTCAAGGTCAAGCTGAGCAACCCCAGCCAGCTCGATGCCCTGATGGACTCGACCGCCTACGACGCCCTGTTGAAGACCCTGTAAATCCTCGAAGCAAGACCCGCCATGCCGACGCCGCTTTCTCAACTCGAAGACGCCTCCGAATTCCACGCCCGCCACATCGGGCCGGATGCCGTCGATGAATCCCTGATGTGCGCCGCCGTCGGCGTGGCCAGCCGGACCGCGCTGATCGACGCGGTCGTGCCGAAATCCATCCGCCGCTCGCAGGGCATGAAGCTGCCCGCGCCCATCACCGAGGCCGGCGCGCTGGCCGAGCTGAAGCTCATCGCCGGCAAGAACAAGGTCTACAAGAGCTTCATCGGCCAGGGCTACTACGGCACCCACACGCCGGGCGTCATCCTGCGCAACATCCTCGAGAACCCCGCCTGGTACACGGCCTACACGCCMTACCAGGCCGAGATCTCGCAGGGCCGCATGGAAGCCATCCTGAACTTCCAGACGATGGTGACCGACCTCACCGGCATGGACATCGCCAACGGCTCCATGCTGGACGAGGCCACCTCGGCCGCAGAAGCCGTCACGCTGGCCAAGCGCGGCGTGAAGAGCAAGAGCAACACGCTGATCGTTGCTGGTGACGTGCACCCGCAGACCATCGAAGTCATCCAGACGCGTTGCGCGCCGTTGGGTATCGACGTGAAGGTCGGCATGGCGCCCGCGCTGATGGCCGAGAACGACTATTTCGCCGTCGTCTGCCAGTACCCCAGCACCACCGGTCTCATTCATGACCTGAAGGCCTTCGCCGACCAGGCCCATGCCAAGCAGGCCGCCTTCATCGTCTGCACCGATTTGCTCGCGCTGACGTTGCTGGTCTCGCCTGGCGAGTTCGGCGCCGACATCGTTGCCGGCAACAGCCAGCGCTTCGGCATGCCCATGGGCGCCGGCGGCCCGCACGCCGCCTTCCTGGCTTGCAAGGACGAATTCAAGCGCTCCATGCCGGGTCGCTTGGTCGGCGTCAGCAAGGACGCGCAAGGCCACCCGGCCATGCGCCTGGCGCTGCAGACCCGCGAGCAACACATCCGCCGCGAGAAGGCCACCTCCAACATCTGCACGGCGCAAGTGCTGCCGGCCGTCGTGGCCAGCATGTACGCGGTCTATCACGGCCCGCAAGGCCTCAAGCGCATCGCCGAACGCGTGGCCAGCTACACGGCCATCCTGCACGCCGGCCTGACGCGCATGGGCGCCAAGGTCGTCACGCCGCATGTGTTCGACACGCTGCTGGTCGAGTGCGATCCCGCCCCGGTCATGGCCAAGGCCGTGGCCGCGCAAGCCAACCTGCGCAAGATCAGCGACAAGCACGTCAGCATCGCGCTGGACGAGACGACGACGCGCGCCGACATCGAGGCGATCTGGAGCTGGTTCGCACCCGCTGGTGCGGCCGTGCCGACCGTCGCCGAGTTCGCCGCCGGCGTCGACAGCCTGATCCCGACGCAGTTGCGCCGCAGCAGCGCCTACCTGACCCACCCGGTCTTCAACACCCACCACAGTGAAACCGAGATGCTGCGCTACATCCGCAGCCTGTCGGACAAGGACCTGGCGCTGGACCGCAGCATGATCCCGCTGGGCTCCTGCACGATGAAGCTCAACGCCACGGCCGAGATGATCCCCATCACCTGGCCGGAGTTCGCGGGCGTGCACCCCTTCGCGCCGCAAGACCAACTGGCCGGCTACACCGAGCTGGACCAGCTGCTGCAGAACTGGCTGACCGAGTGCACCGGCTATGCCGGCATCAGCCTGCAGCCCAATGCCGGCTCGCAGGGCGAGTACGCCGGCCTCTTGGCCATCAAGGCCTGGCATGAGTCGCGTGGCGACCACCAGCGCAACGTCTGCCTGATCCCCGAATCCGCACACGGCACCAACCCGGCGTCGGCCCAGATGGTGGGCATGCAGGTCGTCGTCACCAAGTGCGACAAGGAAGGCAATATCGACCTGGTCGACCTGAAGGCCAAGTGCGAACAGCACGCCGCCAAGCTGGCCGCCATCATGATCACCTACCCCTCCACGTATGGCGTGTTCGACACGCACGTGAAGGAAATCTGCGCGATGGTGAAGACCCACGGCGGCCGCGTCTACGTGGACGGCGCCAACATGAATGCGCTGGTTGGCGTGGCGGCACCCGGCGAGTTCGGCGGTGACGTGTCCCACCTGAACCTGCACAAGACCTTCTGCATCCCGCACGGCGGTGGCGGCCCGGGCGTCGGCCCGGTCTGCGTCGTCGACGACCTCGTGCCCTTCCTGCCGGCGCACCGCACGGCGGGCCTGGGCAAGGCCACCAACATCGGCGCCGTGAGTGCGGCCCCTCTGGGCAACGCGGCTGTACTGCCGATCTCGTGGATGTACATCCGCATGATGGGTGCCGAGGGCCTGAAGAAGGCCACCGAGGTGGCCATCCTGTCCGCCAACTACGTCGCGGCCCGCCTGTCGGACCACTACGACATCCACTTCAGCGGCAACATCGACGGCGTCAAGGGCGGCGGCGTGGCCCACGAGTGCATCCTGGACCTGCGTCCGCTGAAGGACAGCTCCGGCGTCASCGCMGARGACGTGGCCAAGCGCCTSATSGACTACGGCTTCCAYGCGCCSACRYTGAGCTTCCCYGTGGCCGGCACSCTGATGGTCGAGCCGACCGAGAGCGAGTCCCGCGCCGAGCTGGACCGTTTCATCGACGCGATGATCCAGATCCGCCAGGAGATCGCCGACGTCGAGTCCGGCAAGGTCAGCCGCGAGGACAACCCGCTGGTCAATGCGCCGCACACCTCGATGGTCGTCAGCGCGACGGAATGGGCTCATGGCTACAGCCGTGAAGCGGCGGCGTTCCCGCTGCCCAGCCTGCGCCGCCAGAAATACTGGTCGCCTGTGGGGCGTGTGGACAACGTGTGGGGCGACCGCAACCTGTTCTGCAGCTGCGTGCCGTTGAGCGAATACGAAGAAGCCTGAAGCTCAAGCCATGCAAGTTCGCTGGTATCGGAAAACAGGCCCGCAAGTCATAGCGGGCTTTGCGATCCTGATGCTGGCGGCTCTCGCATGGTCCGCCTGGGTGCCCACGCTCGCGCAGCGTTGCGCATCCGGCTGTGAAGCACAGGGCATGAAGGGCCAGATCGTGGCCAAGTACACCGCCACTCAGACGGCTGGCAGCGGTGGTCGCAGTCCCGAAGAGTGCAAATGCGTTTGAGTCCGCGAGGTCACTGAGCCATGGCTGTTTCTGTTTTCGACCTCTTCAAGACCAGCCTCGGCCCGAGCAGCTCGCAGATGGACCGGCTGTTCGACCTGCTCGACAAGGTGGCGCACCGGTGCTCGACGACACTCAAGTCCCGGTTCTAGCCCTCGTGCGCCAGCTGCACCCGATCACGCCCAGCCGCCTTGGCGGCATAGAGGGCCGTATCGGCGGTCTGCACCAACAGCTCGGGGCGACGATCTGCGCCGGGCACTTCGGCTGCCAACCCGATGCTGGCCGTGACATGACCCGTGGGGCTGGCCGGGTGCGGCAGCGCCCGCGCGCGCAACGCGGCGACGATGCGCTCGCCCAGCGCCTGCATCTGCATGGCACTAGCGCCGGGCACGATGAAGGCGAACTCCTCGCCGCCATAGCGAGCCACCAGCTCGCCGCTGCGCCGGCCGATGGTGTCGGCCAGCACGGCCGCGATCTGGCGCAGGCAGTCGTCGCCAGCGACATGGCCCATCCGGTCGTTGTAGGCCTTGAACAGGTCGGCGTCGAGCAGCCCCAGGCCGAGCGGCTGGCCGGCCCGCTGGGCGCGCGCCCATTCAGCGGCCAACACCGCGTCGAAATGCCGGCGGTTGGCCAGCCCGGTCAGGCCGTCGGTCTGGCTCATCAGCTCGAGCTGCCGGTTGGCGGCCTCCAGCGCCGCGGTGCGCTCCAGCACGCGCGCCTCCAGCACGCGTTCGCTGTCGGTCAATGCCTGCACGCGGGCCTGCTCGGCCTGCAGCGCGCGCGCCTGGGCCTGCTCCTTGTCGGCACGCATGCGCGCGTAGCGGTCGGCCAGTGCCAGCGACAGCAGCAGCAGGTCGACCGCCGAGCCGGCCTGGGTGCCGGCGCTGGTGATCAGGTTGCTGGGCAGCACGCCCAGGTTGCGCATATGGCCCAGCAGCACGGCCACCAGCAGCACGCTGAAGGCCACGACGAAGAAGTAGGCACTGCGCTGGCGCTGCAACGTGCCGGTGATGCCGCAGGCCAGCAGCAGCGCGGCCGTCGTGGCGCTGCAGACGGCCCAGAACGGCGCCGTCTGCGCGAACCAGCCCATCAGCAACGGGATGAGCAGCACATTCAGCGCGATCAGCGCACGCAGCCCGAGGTCCAGCCGCGGCATGGTCTGTGGCGTGCGCAGCATGCGGCGCGAGAACATCATCAGCGCGATAGCCGCCACCGAGCCGGGCACGTTGACGCCGCGCTGCTGCCAGAAGGGGGCATCCGGCCAAAGGAAGTTGGTGCCGATGCCGGTGAAGCAAGCCAGCGACGCCGCGATGCTGCCGGCGAACAGCACGTACCAACCGAACGACGCGTCGCGCAGCAGCAGGAAGATCACCAGGTTGTAGAGGCCCACGGCCAGCGCCAGCCCGAAGTACAGCATCTGCACGGCCAGCCGGCGCTGGTCGAAGTGCGGAAAGACATCGGCGCGCCACAGTCGGGCCGGCACGATCAGCGAATTCGCGGACGCCACCCGCAGCACCAGCGTCCGGGTCTCGCCCGGGGCCAGCGTGACCGCCACGGCGAAGTTGCCGCCCGGCCAGCGCCGCTGGGCAAAGGGGCGCTGGTAGCCGAGCTCATGCCTGATGGCGGTGCCGTCCGGCGCGAGCAGGATCACGTCGAGGTATTGCAGCAGCGGATAGCTGATGTCCAGCATGGCCTGCACCGGCTGGCTGCCGCCGTTGCGCAGCGGCAGGCGCAGCCAGACCGCGGCCCCGGTGTAGCCGAACGACACGGCCTCGCCGCCGGCCGTGCTGGGCTGCCAGTCGCCACGGGCTGCGGCCGCCAGATCCAGCTTGCGGTCCGGGTCCTGCAACAGCTCCCAGTGCGGCCCCAGCGCCAGCCCATCGGCCGGCAGGGCCTGCAGGTCGACACCACCCGCCCAGGCGACGCCCGACAGCAGCCACAACATCCCCGCCACCCACCACCGCCAGGCTTGCTGGCGCCCACCCAAACACCTCTTCAGCATGGGGCGGGAGTGTAGGCAGCGCCCGCACCCGCTTCGCTGAAAGGCTTCCACTCATTGCCCGAAAGGCCTCCCATGGCAGTCTCCGTCTTCGACCTCTTCAAGATCGGCATCGGCCCGAGCAGCTCGCACACGGTCGGGCCGATGCGCGCGGCGCGGCTTTTCGGCCTGCGGCTGCAACACGACGGCCTGCTCGACCAGGTGGCGCGCGTGCAGGTCATCCTGTACGGCAGCCTGGGCGCCACCGGCAAGGGCCACGGCAGCGACAAGGCGGTGCTGCTGGGCCTGGCCGGGCATGAGCCTGACACAGTGGACATCGAGGCCATCCCGGCCTTGATGGACACCATCCGCGCAGGCGACTTGAACCTGCTCGGCCAGCACCAGGTCGCCTTCGACGAAGCCAAGGACCTGGTCTTCAAGCGCCGCGAGACGCTGCCCTTCCACGCCAACGGCATGCGCTGCATCGCCTTCGACGCGGATGGCAACGAAATCGCCAACCGCGTCTACTACTCCGTCGGCGGCGGTTTTGTCGTCAGCGACGAGGTGGCGGCCGACGGCAGCAAGCAGAAGGTCATCGCGCCAGACACCACCGTGCTGCCCTACCCCTTCAAGTCCGGCGACGAGCTGCTGGAGCTGACCAAGCGCCACGGCATCTCCATCGCCGAGCTGATGCGCCGCAACGAATGCCATTGGCGCACCGAGGCCGAGATCGACGCCGGCCTGATGAAGATCTGGGGCGTCATGCAGGCCTGCGTCACGCGCGGCTGCAAGACCGAGGGCATCCTGCCCGGCGGCTTCAAGGTCAAGCGCCGCGCGGCGCAGTTGCATCGCGACCTGACGGCCAACCCCGAGGCCGCGCTGCGCGACCCACTGCAGGTGATGGACTGGGTCAACCTCTACGCGCTGGCGGTCAACGAAGAGAACGCAGCCGGTGGCCGCGTCGTCACGGCGCCTACCAACGGCGCCGCCGGCATCGTGCCCGCGGTGCTGCACTACTACACGCGCTTCGTCCACCACGCCACTGAACGCGGGGTCGTCGACTTCCTGCTGACCGCCGCAGCCATCGGCATCCTCTACAAGGAAAACGCCTCCATCAGCGGTGCCGAGGTCGGCTGCCAGGGCGAGGTGGGCGTGGCCTGCTCGATGGCCGCCGGCGCCTTGTGCGCCGTCATGGGCGGCACGCCGGAGCAGGTCGAGAACGCCGCCGAGATCGGCATGGAGCACCACCTGGGCCTGACCTGCGATCCGGTCGGCGGCCTGGTGCAGATTCCCTGCATTGAGCGCAACGCGATCGCGTCGGTCAAGGCCATCAACGCGGCGCGCATGGCGCTGCGCGGCGACGGTACCCACTTCGTCAGCCTGGACAAGGTCATCAAGACCATGCGCGACACCGGCGCCGACATGATGACCAAGTACAAGGAAACGGCCCGCGGCGGCCTGGCGGTCAATATCGTCGAGTGCTGACGCGGCCATGTGCCTCGCCGCGTTCGCGCTGAACGCCCACCCGCGCTTCCCCCTCGTCATCGCCGCCAACCGCGACGAGTTTTTCGCTCGCGCTGCGGCGCCCATGGCCTGGTGGCCGGATCGGCCCGACATCCTCGCCGGCCGCGATCTCAGTGCCGGCGGCACCTGGTTCGGCCTGACGCGCGCCGGGCGTCTCGCGCTGCTGACCAATGTGCGCGAGCCGGGAAGGCAGATCGTCGATGCGCCGTCGCGCGGCGCCCTGGTCGTTGACTGGCTTGGCTCGTCCAGCGACGCTGACGATTTCGCGGCCGGGCTGGCGCCGGACTACAACGGTTTCAATCTCATCACCGCCGATCTGGCCCGAAACGCCTGGCACTGGATCAGCAACCGTGCCTCCGCGCCGCTTGAACTGCGGCCCGGCATCCACGCGCTATCGAATGCCTCGCTTGACACGCCCTGGCCCAAGACCTTGGGCCTGTCGGAAGCGCTGACCGAGGCGCTCGACAGCTCAACCTCGGCGCAGCAACTGGCAAGCCGGCTCTTCGCCGCGCTGGCCGACGCCACGCCGGCTCCGGACGCGGCCCTTCCCAACACCGGCGTCGGCGTGGCTCGCGAACGCCTGCTGTCGCCCCGCTTCGTGCGCATGCCCGATCCGGCTCGGCCTGACAGGGCTGTCTACGGCACGCGCTGCGCGACCGTGCTGATCCGTGAGGCCAGCGGTACTACCCACGTCATCGAGCGCAGCATCACGGCCGGCGGTGACTGGCTCCCGCCCGTCCACCACGAATTGAGCCGCTGGCCCTGACCCAGGCGCCGCTCAAGCTGATATACAGGCGGGCACTGCCGCTTCTCGCTGCCCGATGAAACCCTTGCCTCGCCTGTCGACCGCCCGTTGGACCGCGCTGGCCTGCATGCTCCTGGCCGGCTTTGTCGCGGTGCGCTGGTGCCTGCAACTGGATGTCGGCAGTTTCCTGCCCGGACTGGCCGAGATCGGCATCGTGTCGTCGGTGCTGTTGCTGCTCGGCAGCGCCACGGCCTGGGTCATGGCCGGCTGGCGCAGCGGGCAGGCGCCGAGCGCTGCCGCCAGGCGCGCCGTGCAGGGCATGGCACTGCTGATGGCCGTGTTGCCAGCCTTGATGCTCATCGAGGCCATGGGTGGCCAGTCCTTGGGTATCGACATCACCCGCCCCGGCGTGCTGCCAACGGCGCTGAACCCTCACCCCGGCCGCATCTCACCCAATGGCTGCGTGGCCCTGCTGCTGCTGTTCGCCTGCCAGGGCCTGCTGGCCGGCCCGCCACGCACGCTGGCCCGGCGTTTGAGCGCGGTCGGCATCATCGTCGCGGCCTGCATCGCCCTCCTTGGCATCCTGGGCTATCTGCTGAATCTGGAGCAGCTCTACCACTGGGGTTCATACAACCGCCTGACGCTGCCGACGGCCGCTGGCCTGGCGCTGCTGGCCCTGTCGATCTGGGAGTTGCGCCTGAGCTGGAGCGACCTGCGTGAGCGCATCGACCTGCATGAGCAGCGCATCACGCGGCGCTCGCTGGCCGTGCTGGCCCTGGTCGCCGTGGCGGCCGGCGCGGGCGGCTTCGCAGCGCTGGAATCGGAGTTCGAGCACACGCGCAAGGAAGATGTGCGCTCCACGGCAGTGCTCACCGCCGAGGCACTGGTCAGCGCCGTCGACGGCGGCGTCTGGCTTGCGCAGACCATCGCCACCCGCCCCGTCGTCATCGAGCAACTCGCGGCGCTGGCCAGCAGCCCGGCCGACACTGCCCGGCGCGAGCGCCTGGGCAACATCACCCGCAGCCTGCTGACGGCCGGCGTCACCGCGGCGCGCTTCGTCGACGCCACCGGCGCGCCGCTGGCCGAAGCCGGCGCCTTCGCTGCCCAGGCGGGCACGCCGTCGCTGGCGCTGGCTCGCGACTACGCCGCCACGGGTCGTCTCGCCTGGACCAGCGGTTTCCTGCTTGCAACCGACGTTCCGATCATGGACAAGGGCGAGGTGGTGGGCCGCTTCCAGAGTGAGCAGCGCCTGCCATTGATGGACCGCCTGGTCATGCGCATCCGCGACACCGATGCCTCCTCCGACGTGCTGATCTGCAACCGCGTCGACAAGGTCGCGTCCTGCGTGCCGTCCAAGCTCTATCCCCAGGCCTTCACCATCCCGATGTTCGACGCCAACGGCAACGTCAACCTGCCGATCAACCGCGCCCTGCTCGGCGAGACGGGCGTCATGCTGACGCCCGACCTGCGCGGCGTGCCGGTCGTCGCGGCCTATGTGCCGCTTGGGCGCACCGGCCTGGCGATGGTCGTCAAGGCCGACATCGATGCCGTCTTCGCCGTCATCCGCCAGCGCCTGGGCTGGCTGGCCCTGCTGCTGACGGTGCTGACTCTGATGGGCACCTGGGTGCTCAGGCAGCACGTGCGGCCCTTGGTGAAACAGCTGGCCGGCGAGCAGGCGCGCTGCCGCGCCATCCTCGACCACTCCAGCGACGCCTTCATCGGCCTGGACAGTGAAGGCCTCATCACCGACTGGAACCTGCAGGCCGAGCGCCTGTTCGGCTACACGGCGGCCGAGGCGAGGGGCCAGCGCGTTTCCGAACTCATCATCCCGCCCGAGTCACGCGCCGCCCACGAGGCCGGCATGGCACGCTTCCGGCACACCGGCCAGGGCCGCGTCGTCAACCAGCGCGTCGAGCTCATGGCCCAGCACCGCGACGGCCGGCTGCTGGACGTGGAGCTTTCCGTTGCCGCGATGGCCGTGGGCGACGGCTACGCGGCACATGCCTTCGTGCGCGACGTCAGCCAGCGCAAGGCCGCCGCCCGCCAGCTCGCCGCCAGCGAGCAGCGCATGCGCGACGTGACCAACGCCATCCCCGCCATGGTCGGCGTCTTCGATGCCCAGGAGCGCTGCGTCTTTGCCAATGACCTGGCCCTCAAGGTGCACGGCCTCGATCGTGACAAGGCCATCGGCCTGCCCATGCGCGACGGCCTGGGCGAGGCCAGCTATGCCCTGCACGAGCCCCATGTGAAGGCCGTGCTGCAAGGCCAGCGCCAGACTTTCGAGGGCTCGCTGCCCTGGCGCGACGGCACTGGCTATTTCCAGATCCACCTCGTGCCCATGCGCGACGCGCAGACCGATGCCGTCAGCGGCTTCTATCTGATGACCTTCGACATCACGGCCCTGCGCAGTGCCCAGTTGAAGCAGGAGCGCAGCGAGCGGCGCCTGCGCTCCATCACGGACAACCTGCCGGCCCTGATCTCCCACCTGGATGCCGACGGCCGCTATCTGTTCGCCAACCGCCAGTTCGAGACCCTGCTCAAACTCGATCCCGAGCAACTGCTCGGCCGGCGCATTGACGAAGTGCGTGACGCGGACTACGTCGCGCAGGTGCACCCCTGGCTGGCCAAGGCCATGGCGGGCCAGACCGTCGTCTTCGAATCCGAGACCGGCCCCAGTGTTGGCCAGGCCCGCCAAACCAGCAGACCTACGTGCCGGAGTTCGACCCCGACGGTCAGGTCGTCGGCGTCTTCGCGGTGACCTTCGACATCACCGACCGCAAGCTCGCCGCCCAGCGTCTCGGCGACGCCCAGGCCCATCTCAAGGCCATCGCCGACAACCTGCCGGTGCTGATCTCCTATATCGACCGCAACCAACGCCTGACCTTCGTCAACAAGACCTTCGAGGAATGGATGGGCGTGGCCCCCGAACTGGCGGTCGGCAGCCACCTGAAGGCGCTGATCGGTCCCGAGCTCTATGCCCAGCGCCAGCCGGCCCTGGAGCAGGCACTGCGCGGCGAACGCGTTGAATTTGAGGTCGCGTCCCAGGCCCTGGGCCTGACCCGGTACCTTCACACCGTCTACATCCCCGACCGGCGCGCCGACGGCAACGTCGCCGGCGTCTACACCCTGTCCACCGACATCACGGCCACCAAGGACATCGAGCGCCGGTTGCATGAACTGGCCCGCATCGATCCGCTGACCCGCCTGCCCAACCGCCGCGAGTTCGAGGAAAGGCTGGCCCTGGCGCTGGCGCGCGCCCGCCGCGGCCAGAAGGCCCTGGCCTTGATCTTCATGGACATCGACCACTTCAAGCGCATCAACGACGGCCATGGCCATGCCGCCGGTGATGCCGTGCTCAAGGAATTTGCCACGCGCATCCGCGGCGCCGTGCGCAGCACCGACACCGCGGCGCGCCTGGSCGGCGACGAGTTCGTCGTCATCCTGGAAGGCCTGCTGAGCGATGCCGAGGCGTCGCACGTGGCGRCCAAGCTCGTCGATGCCATCCGCCCGCCGATGCCACTGCCCGGGGGCGGCGAGATCCTCGTGACGACCAGCGTCGGCATGGCCTGCTGGGGCGGCGTGGGCGACGGTGCCGACGACCTTCTCGAGCGCGCTGACCGGGCCTTGTACCGCGCCAAGGCCGCCGGGCGTGACACCTTCGCGCAAACCATCTTCTGATCGCCGGAGCTGGTAACAACCCGGGCGCGGCGCCGGGCCAAAATGCGCCCGCAGTGACTGCCGCCGTCGCCCTTCCCCGCCGTTTGCCGCCCGACCCCAAGCAGCTGCAGCGCTGCCTGCTGCTGGCGGTGCTGCTGCACGTCTGGCTGGTGCTCGTCTTCGGCAACGCCAGCGGCACGGCCGCGCCGGGCCAGGGTGTCTGGGGCAGCCTGACCGTCAAGCTGCTGGGCCGCAGCGGCAGTGAAGCCGGCGCGCCGCCGAACGACAGCAGCACGGCCGACTCCGGCGGACAGCGTGGGCCAACGCCCGCCGTTACCGAAGCTGGCGCCGCCAGGCTGGGCCGCACGAACCCGCAGGAAGTGCCACCCGAAGCCGCCCGCACCGAGGAGCCCTCGCCCGCACCGCCCAGCGCGGCGACGCTGGAGCTGCCCGAAGGCTTCAAACCCGTGGAGCGCGAGAACCTCAGCGCACCGCCGCGCACCGCGCCGCTGCAGACGCCCTCGGCGGAACTGCCCGCCGCCGTTGGCCGCCTGGAAGCCAGGCCCGAGGCCGCCGTGGCGCCATTGCCCTCCGCCACCAGCCTGCGCGCGCCGAGCCGCCCGACCGAATTGCCCACCCTGCCTGCCGATCTGCCCTCGGCGGTGCGCCGCCTGGAGGCTGCACCCGCCGCACCCGCGCCCGCCTTGCCCCGCCCGGCTGAGCTGCGTGCTGCGCCTGCGCCGGCCACCACCGCCACGCCGAGCGTCGAGCTGCCGGCCCCGGTGCGCCGCCTCGAGGCGCCAGCCGAGGCGGGTGTGAGCCGGGCACCGCCACGCGCTGCCGAGCTGCGTGCCGCGCCGCCGAGCACCGTCGCCCAGCCTGAACCGAGCACCGCCCTGCCCTCCGCCGTACAGCGGCTGGAGGCGCCGACAGCCGAAGGCGGCGCCGTCACGCCGCTGACGCGCTCCAGCGAACTGCGCGCACCAGCGGCAGCCGCCACGGCCACGGCGCCGGCGCTGAACAGCCAGGACCTGCCGGCACCGGTGCGCCGCCTGGAGTCGGCCGATGGCGGTGCTGCAGTCACGCCGCTGCAAAGCACCGCCACCCCGCGAACCACCGCGGCCGCACCTGGCGCGTCGGCGCTGAACGAGCTGTCAGGCAACGTGCCCGGCGAGGTCAACGCCCCGGCCGGCCCGGCGAAAGGCGATCCCAACGCCAGCCCGTATGCCGCACCCAAAGCTGCGGCAGGCTCGCCCGATGCCGGCTCACGCCTGGGCCCCGACCTGCCCATGCCGCCGTCAGCCGCGGCCAGCGCGCCGCGCGCGCCGCTGAACCTGTCACTGCCGCGCGGTGACATTGCCGCCCGCCGCGGCCCGGGCCTGGTCGACATGCTGCCGCAACCACCGGAGCGCAAGTCCAAGCTCGAGCAGTCCATCGAAGACGCTGCCAACAAGGACTGCCGCAAGGCCTACGCGAACGCCGGCATCCTGGCCGCCCTGCCGCTGGCCGTGGACGCGGCGCGTGGCAAGGGCTGCAAGTGGTGAGCCGGGTTCACAGCAGGGCCTGAAGCCGCAGCGCATCCTGCAGCGCCGCACCGGACGCCGTGTTGTCGAAGACGCACCAGCAGGGCACGTCTCGCGGCAGCGCCTCGGCGCGCTCCTGCAACCAGGCCTCTTCATAGGGTGACCAGTAGATGCGCGGCGAGCCATGCCAGCGGAAATAGCGCATGCCCGGCCACCCGCCCGGCTCGCTGGAACCGGGCCATTTGGCCGGGTCGACCGCAGCACGCGCCACCTCGTGATCGCGCAGCAATTTCTCTGCCTCGAGTGAGAACCAGCTCAGATGGCGCGGCTCGCAGACGACGCCGCCACCGAACACCGCATGCACTTGCTTGAAGAAGCGGTCGGCCACGCCGGCGTCGAAATGCAGGGATGGCGGCAACTGCACGAGCAGCACGGCCCATTTCTGGCCCAGGGCACCGGCTTCGCCGGCAAAGCGCACCAGCAGTTCCTGCACGCCTTCGAGCCGCGCCTCATGCGAGATCTGCTTCGGGAGCTTGACGGCGAAGCGGAAGTGCTCGGGTGTGCTGGCGGCCCAGCGCTCATAAGTCTGCGGCCGATGCGGGCGGTAAAAGGAGGAATTGATCTCGACGCCGTTCATGACGGCGGCATAACGCTCCAGCTGCGAGCCCTCCGCCGGAAAGGCCGCCGCCACCTTGGCCGGGATGGACCAGGCAGCCGTGGCGATAACGACGGGTGCAGTGACGTCCAAGCGCCGAGTGGACATGGGCTGTCGACCAGTTCCGCGTCAAGATCGCAATGTCCCCAGCCTAGGCAGGCTGGCAGGGGTCGGGCGTCGGACAAGGGCGCAGCGCGGGCCCGCCGCTGTCCGACGCGGCTCAGAAGCCGCTGAGGACGATCTTGCCGCGCATGCGGCCCGATTCAACGAGTTCATGCGCCCGCCGCAGGTTCGCCGCATTGATCGGGCGCAGCTGCTCGCTGACCGTGGTGCGCACACGACCCGCGTCGACCAGGGCGGCGATGCGCGCCAGCAGGCGGCCCTGCTCCGCGACGTCCGCCGTGCCGAACATCGGTCGCGTGAACATCATTTCCCAGTGCAGGGACAGGGCCTTGCGCTTGAGCGTCATCACATCGATGGGGCCCGAGAGGTCGTCGATGAGGCCCAGACGGCCCTGGGGCGCGGCGGCATCGATGAGGGCGTCCCAGTGCTGCTCGGTATGGGTGAGGCTGGCGATGAACTCGACCTCTGCGACGCCGGCGGCCACCAGTTGCGGCCGCAATGGCTGGCTGTGGTCGATGACGATATGGGCGCCGAGTTGCTTCACCCAGTCCTGCGTTTCGGGCCGGCTGGCCGTGCCGATGACGCGCAACTGGGTCAGCTCGCGGGCCAGTTGCACGAGGATGGAACCGACGCCTCCGGCCGCGCCGGTGACCAGCAGGCTCTGGCCTGCGCCGCCACCCTCGGCCACGCCGAGGCGGTCGAACAACAGCTCCCAGGCCGTGATGGCGGTCAGCGGCAAGGCGGCGGCCTCGGCATCGGTGAGGCTTTTTGGCGCCAGCGCCGCGATGCGGTGGTCGACGACCTGCAACTCGGCATTGGAGCCGGGGCGATTGATGGCGCCGGCGTAGTAGACGCGGTCACCGATGGCAAAGCCACTGACGTCCTGGCCCAGCGCCTCCACGGTACCCACGGCGTCCCAGCCGAGGACCTCGGGCCGGGAAGCCGTTGGCGCGCGGTTGCGTCGCACCTTGGTGTCGACGGGGTTGACCGACACGGCCGCGACGCGAACCAGCAGGTCCAGCGGGCCGGGCGCCGGCGCGGGCAGTTCGAGATCGATCAGGGATTCGGGGTGATCGATGGGCAGGGATTGCACATAGCCGACGGCTTTCATGGGACGTCCTTTCTGAGACGAATCAACGATGGCCGTCATGGTGGCAGCCAGCATTCAAATCAGAAAGACTAGGATCGGCGAATCAGTTTCATCACAAAGATGAAGATGGATCGCTTTTCACCGCTGCAGCTCTTTGTCTGCGCCGCCGAGGCCGGCAGCTTCTCGGCAGCGGCGCGACGCCTGGACCTCGGCCCCGTGCAGGCCAGCGCCACCATTGCAAGGCTGGAGCGTGAGCTGGGCGTGCGGCTGTTCGAGCGCTCGACGCGCCGGCTGCGCCTGACCGAGGCGGGCGAGCAATGGCTGCCGCATGCACGGCAGCTGCTGGCTGCCTGGGAGGGTGGCCAAGCCGCGCTGCGGGGCATCACGGCCGAGGACCAGCCCCTCAGCGGGCGCCTGCGGGTGAGCCTGCCCAGCGACATCGGGCGCCAGCATCTTTGGCACTGGATCGAGGATTTCATTGCCAGTGATGGCAGTTCGGCGCTGCAACTGGAGTTGCGACTCAGCGACCGGGTGACCGATCTCGTGCAGGAGCCCGTCGACTACGCCGTGCGCTACGGCGAGCCGCCCGACTCCAGTCTCATCGCCCTCCCCTTGGCGCCGGACAACCGTCGCGTGCTGTGCGCCAGCCCGGCCTATGTCGCTCGCCACGGCCAACCGGCGACGCCCGCTGACCTGCGTAGCCATAACTGCCTGCGCTGGATGCTCGGTGACAGCCTGCACGGCCGCTGGCGCTTCACGTCACCCGATGGTGAGGCTTGCGCGGTCGAGGTCAGTGGGGACCGCACCGTGGACGACGGCGGCCTGGTGCGCGAATGGGCCGTGGCCGGGCTGGGCATCGCCTACAAGAGCCGCCTCGACGTGGCCGCCGACCTGGCGGCCGGGCGGCTGGTGGCGCTGCTGCCGGAATGGCTCGGCGAGCCCGCGCCGCTTCACTGGATGGCGGTCGGGCGGCACCGCCTGACGCCGGCCCTGCGGCGGCTCGCAGAAAGCATCAGGGCCCACTGTGGGGCCCTGGATGGAAGTGAAGTGCGGCGCTGAGGCCGCGACGTTCAGTGGGCGCGGCGGCGGATGGCGCCCAGGCCGAGCAATGCAAGACCAGTCAGCGCCAGGCTGGCGGGCTCGGGCAGGCGGTTCGGGTCACGCACTGTGAAAGTCAGCGGGCCGCTGGTGAAGCCGCAGCCGTAGTTCTGAAGGTTGGAATTCAGGCACTGGGAATTGGTGGCGATGAAACCGGAACCCGCGGCAACGGCCGTGTAATCGATGATGAACAGCGACGGGTCAAGATTCCACTCCACACCATTACCCAGGGTTCCGATGACGATGTTTGTCAGGTTCAGCGCGGGCGAGCCATCGGCAGTGAACGCACCGCCGCCGGAACCACCGGCATCCACCTCGCCGGCCGAACCGCCTTGGACGATCACTTCGACCTGGAAGGTTTGGCCGATGAGCAGGTTGTTCAGATCCACGCCACCAACACCCTGCATGATCAGGACGGGTGCGGCATGGGCAACCAAAGCAGACGCTGCGAGGGCAACACCGGCAAGGACGGTACGGAAATTCATCTTGTTCTCCAGGCGATTTAGCAAATCAAAGCAAGCTCCGGGCCATTGCTGGTTTCTCCTATGAAGCGCACATTCTTTGTAACAGGCGCTGTAAAGCCCACCGACACCGCAATCGGGCTCAAGCACCTCATTCGAGCTTGACGGGCAGGCCGGGAAGCGGCCAGTGCGGCGCGTGAAAGGGCAGCGCACCACGCCCATCGCGCCACGCCCGTTGCCAGGCCTGCGGCAGGTGGGTCGCCCCGGGTGCAAGGCCGCGCACGACGCAGCCGGCGCTGGCGCCACTGGCGGCGATCTCGGCGAGCTGCTGCGGCTCCAGCACGCCGCCAATGCCGACCACAGGCGCCGGCGCCATCGCCACCCACCAGGCGAGGTTGTGCAGCCCTTGTGCCCGCCAGGGCATGGCCTTGGTCAGCGTTGGCCAGACGGGACCGCAGGCGATGTAGTCGGGCGACCAGGCCACGGCGTGGGCCAACTCCCACAGGCTGTGCGAACTCAGCCCCAGGCGCAGGCCACGAGCTCGCGCCTCGGCAAGGTCACGTCGATCGGCAGCGGAAAGCGCCAGCAGATCTTCCTGGCCCAGATGGATGAAGTCGACGCCCGAGGCCAGTGCCTCTCGCCAGTGGTCGTTGACGATGAGGACCGCGCCCGGGTGCCGCGCGGCCTTGATTTCGGCGCGCAAGCGGGCTGTCCAGACGGCGTCAGCCTCGCCCGGGGTTCGCTTGACGCGCAGTTGGACCGTTTGCAGGCCGGCATCGAAGAGGCGGGCGGCATGGGCGCCGCTGTCGGTGATGGCGTAGACCCCTTCGAGGGCCGGTGCCCCGCGGCGCGCTGCCGGCCAGGCCTCGGGTGGCGCCTCGTCGTCGAACAGCGCGGGCAATAGGCTGGCATCGCCGATGAAACCCGACTCAGGCCGCGCCGGCCCCGCGCCAGCGCCAGGCGACTGCATGTCGGCACGCAGGCCGGAGGTCGTCAGCATCTTGGCGATAACGGCCGCATCGGCAGCGACGAAACCTCGGGCCGATGCCGCAGCCAGGGCGGTCGCGAAGGTGCAGCCGGTGCCGTGGTTGTTGCCAGCGGCGCGGCGCGGCAGGGCCAGCCAGCCGGTTGCATGCTCGGCCGCCAACCAATCCAGGGCGAGCGGGCCGCCGGCATCGCCACCGGTGATGCAGACAGCGTGTGCACCCAGGGCCAGCAGCGCGCGCGCCTGCGCAGGCACGCTGCCCTCGCCCACCAGGCACGCCGTCTCGCGTTGGTTGGGCGTGACGACGCTGGTCCGCGGCAGCAGCTCCTCGCGATAAGCGCGCAGCAGTGCTTCGTCGGCAAAGGTGGCGCCGGTGGAGGCCCGCAGCACCGGGTCGACAACCAGAGTGACGGGAGCGCGCTCGCGCAGCCGGTCAACCCAGCGTGCAACAACGCGCAACTGCTCGACACCGCCGAGCAGGCCCGTCTTGATCGCAGCAGGCGGCAGGTCATCGGCCAGCGCGGCGAGCTGGGCGTCGAGCTGCTCAGGCGGTACGGGAAAGACGGCCTCGACGGCGACGCTGTTCTGCGCCGTCAACGCGGCCGCCACGGGGCAAAGGTGCACGCCCGCCGCATCGGCAGCGCGCTGGTCGGCCGACAGGCCGGCACCGCCACCGCTGTCCAGCCCGGCAATGCTCCAGATGATGGGTGGCTTGCTCATGGAATCAGAAAGGGCCTGCCGCCCACCGGTGTGCTCGCGACAGCCATGTCCTGCTTGCTCATGACGCCGGCCTCGAAGCCGGTTCGCCCGGCCTCGATGGCCTGGCCGAACGCCGCGGCCATGCGGATGGGGTCGCCGGCCTGCGCGACGGCGGAGTTCAAGAGCACGCCGTCAAAGCCCAGCTCCATCGCCTGGGCCGCGTGCGAGGGCGCACCGATGCCGGCGTCCACGATCAGCGACACGCCGGGCAGGCGCTCGCGGAGCGTGCGCAGGGCGAACGGGTTGAGCAGGCCTTGGCCCGACCCGATGGGTGCGCCCCAGGGCATCAGCACCTGGCAGCCGGCGTCCAGCAGGCGGCGGCAGGTGACGAGGTCGTCGGTGCAGTAGGGGAAGACCTCGAAACCGTCCTTCACGAGCTGCTCGGCGGCCGTGACCAGCTCCCAGGGGTCGGGTTGCAGCGTGTACTCGTCGCCGACGACCTCCAGCTTGATCCACGGCGTGTCGTAGAGCTCGCGCGCCATGTGCGCCAGCGTGACGGCCTCCTGCGCGGTGCGGCACCCGGCGGTGTTGGGCAACAGGTGGCCGCCGGTCTCGGCGAGCGTCGCGCGGATGGCGGCGACAAAGCCGTTGTCGCCGGCCGCCGCGAGCGTGCGCTTGAGGCCGACGGTCAACACCTGGGCGCCGCTGGCCAGCACGGCCCGGCGAAGGATCTCGGGCGAGGGGTAGCCGGCGGTGCCGAGCAGGAAGCGGCTGGTGAGCTGGCAGCCGTAAAGGGTCCAAGACATGCTCAGCCTCCGGTGATGGGTTGAATGAGGGTCAGTTCGTCGCCGGGCTGGATCAGCGTCGCCTCGCGCAGCGAACGGGGCACGAAGGCGCCGTTCAACGCCGTGGCGACGGCTTCGGGCGCCCTGTCCTGCTCGGCCAGCATCGCGGCGACGCTCAGGCCTTCGCGCCAGGGGCGGGGCTCGCGGTTCAAGGTGAACTCAGACATGCTGAAGCGCTTTCTCGGCCAGCGCCGGCGCCAGCAGCCAGCCATGGCGAAACAGGCCGTTGATGCGCAGCAGGCCGGGCTGGTGGTCGATGCGCGGCCGATGGTCGGCAAAGGCCGGGCGGAGGTTGGTTTCCATGTGCACGATGCGCGCCTCGGCCAGCGCCGGCAGCACGCTGTGGGCAGCGGCCATCAGCTCAACGGCGCTGCGAAGGCTCACGGGCGAGCGGTCCTCGCTCTCGACCTCGGACGCACCAACGACGATGACGTCGCCCGGCCGCGGCACGAGGTAGACGCGGTGGCGTGGGTGCAGCAGCCGAACGGGGCGGTTGAGCACGACGCCAGGCGCGTGCAGCCACAGGATCTCGCCGCGAACGCCGCGCAGGCCCGGCTGGTCGGGCCTGGCACCGAGACCGCGGGTGTCGATGACGAGGTCGGCATCCAGGCGACGGCCATCATCCAGCTCGACCCGGTGCGGCTGCACGGTGACGGCGCGGCGGCCCCAGAGCCAGTCGACATCGGCGGCTTGCTCGGCCAGGGCGGCCAGCAACTCGCGCGGCAGCAACTGGCCTTCGCCGGGCAGCAGCCAGGCCTTGAGATCGGGCGCAAGCGCAGGTTCCAGCGCCTGCAGCGCGGCGCGATCCAGCGGCTCGGGGCCTTCCGCCAGGCGCGCCAACACTCGCCGCGCCGCGCCCAGGTCACTGCCATGCGCCAGCAGCAGGCTGCCCTCGGTCTTCACCAGGCCGGGTTGCCCCAGCGCCGCGGCAATTGCCGGCCACAGCGCGAGCGACCGCCAGCCCAGCGCCGCGATCTCGGGCTCGGCATGTTCCTGCTCGGCCAGTGGGCTCAGCATGCCGGCCGCGGTGAAGGCCGCGGCGCCGGGCTCGGCCGGCCCGGAGGCAGGGTCCACCACGCTGACGCGATGCCCGGCCCGCGCGAGCTGCCAGGCGAGCAGCCGGCCCATGACGCCGGCGCCCGCAATTGCAACGCGGGTCACGCCTGCGGCTTGATGGGGATGTAGAGCTCGCCGCCGGCCTTGCGGAACTCGGCTGACTTCTGCGCCATGCCGTCAGCCACCACGTCCGCCGCTTCGAGCCCCTTGGCCGCCGCGTACTCGCGCACGTCCTGCGTGATCTTCATCGAGCAGAACTTCGGCCCGCACATGGAGCAGAAGTGCGCCTCCTTGGACGAGTCTTTTGGCAGCGTCTCGTCGTGATAGTCGCGTGCCGTGTCGGGGTCCAGGCCGAGTGCGAACTGGTCGTTCCAGCGGAACTCGAAGCGCGCCTTGCTCATTGCATCGTCACGCGCGCGTGCGCCCGGGTGACCCTTGGCGATGTCGGCCGCGTGCGCGGCGATCTTGTAGGCGATCAGCCCCTGCTTCACGTCGTCGCGGTCGGGCAGGCCCAGGTGCTCCTTGGGCGTCACGTAGCAGAGCATGGCCGTGCCCATCCAGCCGATCATGGCCGCGCCGATGGCGCTGGCGATGTGGTCGTAACCCGGCGCGATGTCTATGGTCAGCGGGCCCAGCGTGTAGAACGGCGCCTCGTCGCAGTGCTTGAGCTGCTCCGTCATGTTGGCCTGGATGAGGTGCATGGGCACGTGGCCGGGGCCCTCGATCATGGTCTGCACGTCGTGCTTCCAGGCCACCTTGGCCAGTTCGCCCAGCGTCTTCAGCTCGGCGAACTGCGCCTCGTCGTTGGCGTCCGCGCCGCTGCCGGGGCGCAGGCCGTCGCCCAGCGAGAAGGTCACGTCGTAGGCCTTCATGATTTCGCAGATCTCTTCGAAGTGCGTGTACAGGAAGTTCTCGCGGTGATGCGTGATGCACCACTTGGCCAGGATGGAGCCGCCGCGCGACACGATGCCCGTGCGGCGCTTGGTCGTCAGGTGAATGAACGGCAGGCGCAGGCCGGCGTGGATGGTGAAGTAGTCGATGCCCTGCTCGGCCTGCTCGATCAGCGTGTCGCGGAAGATGGCCCAGGAGAGGTCTTCGGCGATGCCGCCCACCTTCTCCAGCGCCTGGTAGATGGGCACGGTGCCGATGGGCACGGGCGAGTTGCGCACGATCCAGTCACGCGTCGTGTGGATGTTGCGGCCGGTGGAGAGGTCCATCACCGTGTCCGCACCCCAGCGGATGGACCAGACCAGCTTCTCGACCTCTTCCTCGATGCTGGACGTGACGGCCGAGTTGCCGATGTTGGCGTTGACCTTGACCAGGAAGTTGCGGCCGATGATGGTCGGCTCCAGCTCGGTGTGATTGATGTTGGCCGGGATGACGGCGCGGCCGCGGGCCACCTCCTGGCGGACGAACTCGGGGGTGATGCTCTCGGGGATGGCCGCACCTAGCGAGTCGCCACGCAGGCGCTGCTCGCGCTCGGCGTCGGAGAGGTATTCGCGCATCCACTCGCGCTTGCCGTTCTCGCGCAGCGCGACGAACTCCATCTCCGGCGTGACGATGCCGCGGCGGGCGTAGTGCATCTGGCTGACGTTGGCGCCGGCCTGGGCGCGACGCGGGGGGCGCTGCAGCGCGGCGGCCTCGGCGCGCAGTTGGGCGATGCGCTCGTTGTCCTCCTTGCCGCCATCGTCCAGCGCCACGCGCGTGCGGCCGGTATAGGCCTCGGTGTCGGCGCGGTCACCAACCCAGCTGGAGCGGATGGACGGCAAGCCGCGGCGCACGTCGATCTGCGCCTTGGGGTCGGTGTAGGGGCCGGAGGTGTCGTGCACGACGACCCGCTCGCCATTCGTCAGCGCGATTTCTCGCATGGGCACGGCCACGTCGGGCCGGCTGCCGGTCACGTAGACCTTGCTTGATGCCGGGAAGGGCTCGCGCGTCAGCGACAGGCGCTCATCGAGCGAGAGGTTCTTTTCGGGGGCGTTCATGGCGGCGGTCTCCTGGAGCAGTGGGTTCGGTGCTCCAAGGCCGCCTGTGGGTGAGGTCCGGCCCGAAGGCCACACCTGCACGCCGCGAGGCATGCGCTCTCCTTACGCCGGTATTAGCCGGTTCAAGTTCACGGGTTTGGTCAGGGCTTGTTAACACGACGGCAACGGGCCGCGTTGTGGCCAGAAAGGCCGCGAGCAAGGCGCAAAGCGGAGCCGGGTTGGGCACCCGGCGAGCATTTGCAACGCCGCGCGCGGCCTTTCTGGCCACAACCCGAAGGGAAGGCCATCTGCCAGGGGTCACTCCGCGTTGCACCGCTTGCCCGCATATCAATGCGGGCGGCGCGCTACGCCTTGATTGGCCCCTGGCAGATGGCCTTCGCGGCCCATTGCCGTCGTGTTAACAAGCCCAGGATGACCATCTCAGCGTCTGGGCTCGGCTTTCGCCAGGCCCGGGCACCCCGGAGCGGGGGCGATTGTGCTTGTCAATTCGCGCGTCTGGCAAGCCCGAGGGCGACGGCAACCAAAGCTGTCGCGATGACGAAGCTCAAGCGCAGGCCGCCGGCGGCGAAAACGGCGCCCATGGCCGAGGCGCCGGTGATGAGGCCGAGGTTGCGCGACAGCGTCAGCAGGCCGCTGATGACGCCGCGCTGTTCGGCCGGCACCTCGGCCATGACCSCTGTGTTGTTGGCGGCCTGGAAGAGTGCATAGCCTGGCGTGACGATGGCGAGTGGGCCCACATAGGCGATGGCGCCAAGTGACGCGGGCAGCAGCGCGATCAGCGCGCAGCCAACCGCCATGACGGCAAGGCCCAGTTGGCTCGTGCGCCGTGTGCCGAAGCGGTCCACCAGCCGGCCGGCCGGAATGCCGCTGCCGGCCGAAAGGAGGGGGCCGACGGACATCAGCACACCTACTGTGGCAGCGCCAAGGCCGAGCGCGCCGCTGAGGTGGAAGGGGCCAACGACCAGGGTGGCCATCATGACGGCAGACACCAGGGCGTTCATCGCCAGGGCTGTGCTCAGGGCGGGGTCGCGCAGCCGGTCCAGCCGCACGAGAGGCGCCGCAGCGCGCGCCTCGGTGCGCAGGAACAGCAGCAGGCCCACCGCGGCGGCAGCCAGCAGGCCAAGATGCCACGTCATCGCGAGGGCATAGGCCGCCAGCGTCAGCGCCAGCCACCACGTGCCGGGCAGGTCGAAGCCGGCAGCGCCCTGCCCTCGGTCAGCCGGCAGATACCGCCAGGCCAGCGCAATGGCCAGCAAGCCCAGCGGCAGGTTGACGGCGAATACGGCCTGCCAGCCCAAAGCACCGATCAGCGCGCCACCCAGCGACGGACCGAGAGCCGTGCCGACTGCCGACATCGTGCCCAGCAGCCCCATCGCGCTGCCCGTGCGCGCCTTGGGCAGCGCCGCGCCCACCATGGCCATCGTCAAGGCCATCATGGCGGCAGCGCCCACGCCTTGCAGTGCCCGGGCGGCGATCAGCAGCGGCAGCGTGGGTGCCAGCGCGCAGAGCGTCGACGCGGCCGTGAACAGCGCGATGCCGGCCAGCAGCAGGCGGCGTCGGCCGATCAGGTCACCCAGCCGGCCGGCACTGACGATGAGGGTCGTGATCGCCAGCAGATAGGCCAGCACGACCCATTGCGCCTCGGCGAAGCCGGCACCGAAGGCGCTAGCCAGCGTGGGCAGCGCGACATTGGCGCTGCTGACGGCCAGCGAAGGCAGCAGGGTGCAAAGGGCCAGGCCGACAAGCACGCCGGTGACAGGCGTTGCGGCGGGTTGAGCGACGGTCGAGGTATTCATGCCCCGACCTTAGGCATTTGCTGGGCATGGCGGAAGACGCATCATCTGCACTTCATCAATGCGCGAGACGCCATGTCAGACCCTGATCTGAACCTGCTGCTGACGCTGGACGCCCTGCTGGCCGAGGGCAGCGTCGCTGGCGCTGCAAGGCGTCTCAGGCTGAGCCCGTCGGCGATGAGCCGGTCGCTGGCGCGGTTGCGCGAGGCGACGGGCGACCCGCTGCTCGTGCGGGCCGGGCGTGGCCTGGTGGCGTCACCTAGGGCGCTGGAATTGCGCGAGCGCATCGGACCGCTGCTGCAGGAGGCGCAGGCCGCGTTGAGGCCGGCGGCGGCGTTGCGGCTGGACAAACTGGAGCGAGAGTTCACGTTGCGAACGCGCGAAGGGTTTGTCGAGAACTTCGGCGCAGCCCTGCTAGCGCGCATGAGTTCGGAAGCGCCGAGCGTGCGGCTGCGCTTCGTCCCCAAGCCCGATCGTGACAGCACGCCCCTGCGTGATGGCAGCGTCGACCTGGAGACAGGCATCGTCACTGCGTCCAGCGGGCCGGAGCTGCGCGCGCAGGCGTTGTTTCGCGATCGCTTTGTGGCCGTCGCGCGCCAAGGTCATGGGCTGGCGAGCGGCAAGCTGACGGCGAAACGCTACGCAGCGGGCCGGCATGTCGCCATCTCCCGGCGCGGCACGGCGGCAGGGCCTGTCGACGAAGCGTTGTCCGCGCTGAACCTTGGCCGCGACATCGTCGTCACGGTGGCGGGGTTTTCGGAGGCATTGGCCCTGGCGCGCGGCACGGATCTGATTGCAACGGTGCCCGAGCGGCACACCGGGCATCTGCGCGATGGCCTGCTGACTGTCGGTCTGCCACTGGCGCTGGAGCCGTTCACCGTCTCGCTGCTGTGGCATCCTCGGATGGATGGGGATGCGGCGCATCGGTGGTTGCGTGGCTGCGTGCGCGAGGTCTGCGCGGCCTGATCTACGGCAAGTCGCCCTCGAGTGCACAAGCCGCTGCGCTCGCCAGGCTTTTGCGCCCGCCCCCGGCTGAGCCGCGTCAGCCCTTGGCCAGCAGTTGCGCGCCGTCCACCCGGGCAGCGCCTTTATCGAAAGTCCACAGCGGCTGCTCGCCGGCCTGGGCGGCCAGCGCGATGTGCAGGCAGTCGGCGAAGTCCGCCGGGCCTTGGCGGTACAGCTGCAGCGCCACCTCCAGCGCACGCTCCGATTCGATGTTCAGCTCGGCCGCCGAGAACAGCGATGACAGGGCGTGCAGCACGCTGTCCTTGTCGAAGCCATAGCTCTTGCGCAGCACCCATTCGAGCTCCAGCACGACGGTGACGGGCACGAAGAGCGTGGCGCCTTCACCCGTCAGCCGCGCCATCAGCTGGCGCACCGCCGCAGCCTGCGCGGCGTCGTCCTGCACGAGGTAGCGCACCAGGACGTTGGTATCGAGCGCGGGCATGCCTCAGCGCCAGGGGTTCATTTCATCGATGCCGATGCGCTTGCCCTTGGGGGCCTTGAGCATGCCGGCCATGTCGAGGATGGACTTGCTCTTGACCCGCACGATCAGAGTGCCATCGGGCATGGCCGACCACACCAGGCGCGTGCCAGGCTTGGCATCCACGAGTGCCCGGATTTCTGCGGGCATGGTGGTCTGGCCCTTGGCAGTGACGGTGGATTCGGACATGGCAACTCCTTACTATTGGCGAGATTGTAATTCGCACAAGCAAAAAGGGCCGACCACTTGACGTGACCGGCCCAAGCGCAGAAGCGCTCGAGGGATCTCTTGCTTATTCCTTGTCCGCCGGCATCGCACCCGGCATGCCGTGCAGCGGCATCGACGAGGCACCGCCCTGCTCTGCTGTCTTCTTGGCGGGCTTCTTCTCCCGCACCAGATAGCTGTACAGCACCGGCACCACCACCAGCGTCAGCAGCGTCGAGGTGATGACACCGCCGATGATGGCGCGGCCCATGGGCGCCTGGATTTCGCCGCCGTCGTTCAGCGCGATGGCCATCGGCAGCATGCCAAAGACCATGGCGGCCGTCGTCATGATGATGGGGCGCATGCGGATCAGCCCGGCTTCGCGCAGCGCCTCGGCCACCGTGGCTCCGGCCTTGCGGGCATGGTTGGCGAAGTCCACCAGCAGGATGGCGTTCTTGGTGACCAGGCCCATCAGCATGACCAGGCCGATCATCGAGAACACGTTCAGCGTCGAGCGCCACAGCAGCAGGGCCAGCATCACGCCGATGAGGGCGAGCGGCAGTGAAGCCATGATGGCGATGGGCTGCAGGAAGCTGCCGAACTGGCTGGCCAGCACGATGTAGATGAAGATGCCGGCCAGCGCCATGGCCGCCAGCAGGCCGTTGAAGGCCTCGGCCTGCTGCTTGCCGGCGCCGTCCACCTTGAAGCTGGTGCCCGGGGGCAGCTGGGTGGCCTTGATCAGCTTCTGCACATCGGCATTCACGTCGCCGCCCGGGCGGCCCTGGACGCCGGCGAACACGGCCTCGCGGCGCTGCAGGTTCTCGCGGCGGATCACCTCGGGGTTGAACACCGGCTCGATGGTCGCGACCTGGTCCAGCGCGATGGGCGCACCGTCCTTGGAGAAGGCCACGGGCAGCTTGCTCATCTGCTCGATGCGCTCGCGCTGTTCGCGCGGCAGGCGCAGCAGCACCTCGACCTGGTTGCCATCCGGCGTCGTCCAGTAGGTCGCGATCTCGCCGTTCACGTAGGCACGCAGGCTGGAGGCGATCTGCGGGGCGGTCAGGCCCAGTTCGCGGATGGCCGAATCCTTCAGGCGCACGGCAAAGGCCGGCAGGCCGGGCTTGACGGTCGTGTCCACGTCGACGGCGCCGGGGATCTTCTTGATCTTCTCGACCAGGTCGGTGGCGGCCTGGGTCAGCACTTCGGGGTCGCTGCCCAGGATGGTGATCCAGATCGGGCGGTTGAAGCCAACACTGACCTCGATGCCGGGGATCTTGGCAATGTCGGCGCGGATGGCGTCCTCGATCTCCTTTTGCGTGCGCTTGCGTTCGCTGCGGTCGGTCAGCGTGATATTCAGCGCCGCCTGGTTGCGGCCGGTGGACAGGCCTTCGCCGGTGCTGCCAACCACGGTCGAGACGGTCTTGATCTCGGGGTAGTTCTTGAGGATCTCCTCGATCTGGGCGACCTTGGCGCTGCCGCGCTCGATGCTGCTGGCCACCGGCATGCGCAGGTTGACCTGCGTGAAGCCGTTGTCTGTCTCGGGCACGAATTCGCTGCCGACCATGGGCGCCAGGGCCAGTGCGGCGACGAAGCTGGCGAAGGCACCCCACATGACGAGGCCACGCGGCGTCAGCGTCGCGAAGCGGAACACGCGCTTCGCGGCCTTGTCGCGCTTGCCGTCCGCGCTGAACGGATGGCCATAGGCGGGAATCGGCGGCACGAAGACGCGGTAGCGACGGCCGGAGAAGGCCCAGTCGATCGTCCTGGCATAGAGGTCGTGCAGGCGGTCCATGCTCCAGTCGGTCGCGCGGATGAGATGACCGATGACAGGCCAGTGCTTGATGCGCGTGCCCGGCGGGTCTGGCCAGACCGACGACAGCATCGGGTCGAGCGTGAAACTGACGAACAGGCTGACCAGCACCGCCACCGCGACGGTGATGCCGAAGGGGTAGAAGAACTTGCCGATGATGCCGCCCATGAAGGCGACGGGCACAAACACCGCGCAGATGGCGAAGGTGGTGGCCATGACGGCCAGGCCGATCTCGTTGGTGCCGTCGAACGACGCCTGGCGGTGGTCCTTGCCCATGGCCACATGGCGCACGATGTTCTCGCGCACGACGATGGCGTCGTCGATCAGCAGGCCGATGCACAGGCTCAAGGCCATCATCGTCATGAAGTTCAGCGTGAAGCCGAAGGCCTGCACGGCGATGAAGCTGGAGATGACGGCGATGGGCAGCGTCAGGCCGGTGATGATGGTCGAGCGCCAGCTGTGCAGGAACAGGAAGACGATGGCCACCGTCAGCAGAGCGCCTTCAATCAGCGTGTGCTGCAGGCCGGTCAGCGAGCCCTTGACGAAGTCGCTGGCGGCGTAGATGAGGCGCAGCTCGACGTCCTTGGGCAGCGTCTTGCGCAGCTCGGCCATTGCTTCCTTCACGGACTCGCCGGTCTTGACGATGTTGGCGTCCTGCTGCTTGAAGATGTTGAAGCTGACGGCCGGCTGGCCGTTGATGCGGGCGATGCTGTCCTGCTCGCGCTCGCGCTCGACCAGGGTGCCGAGGTCGTTCAGCGTCAGCGCCAGGTTGCCGCGGCGGGCGACGATCATGTTGCCGAAAGCCTTGGGGTCCTTCACGCGACCTTCCACGCGCAGGATGGCGTCGGAGGTGGAGTCGGACAGCAGGCCCACCGGCTGATCGGCGTTGGCCTCAGCCAGCGCCTTGGCAATCTCGGCCGGCGTCACGCTGTAGGCGCGCAGCCGCATCGGGTCGAGGTCGATACGCACCTCGCGGGTGGTCAGGCCGCCCACGTCCACCTTGGCCACGCCTTCCACACGACCCAGGCGCTTGGAGACGATCAGGTCGGCCATCATGGACAGCTCGCGCGAGCCGCGTGTGGGGCTCAGCAGCGCCATGACGACGACGGGCTGCGAGTTGTCGTTCTCGAAGCGCTGCACCGTCGGCGGCTTGGCGTCACGCGGGAATCGGGCCTGCGCGGCGGCGACGCGGTCGCGCAGGTCCTGCATCGCGCGGCCCATGTCGGCGTTCAGCGAGAACTCGACGCTGGCCTGCACACGGCCCTCGAAGCTGCGCGACTGGATGCGTTCCACGCCGGCAATCGTGTTCAGCGCCTCTTCCAGGGGTTTGGCGATCTCGCGCTCGACGGCCTCGGGCGAGGCGCCGGGGTAGCGCACGTCCACCTGCGCGCCGGGGAAGGAAATGTCGGGCATCTGCTCGACGCCCAGCTTGGAGTAGGAAAACAGGCCCAGCACGCACAGGGCCACCATCACCATGGTCGCAAAGACCGGGTTCTGGATGGAAACGCGGGTCATCCACATGGCACGCCCCTTACTGAACCGTGGCGGCCGACGCGGCCGAGCTGGCCACCTTGGCCTTGGCGGCGACGATGTTCGCCTTGTCACCTTCGCGCAGGTTGTCGAAGCGCGCCGCCAGCACCTGGGCTTCGGGCTTGAGGCCGTTCAACACCTCCACGCGGCCTTCGCGGGCGTCGCTGCGGCCGGTCGTCACGATCCGGCGCACCAGGGCGCCGCTCTCGATCATCCAGATCTGTTCCTGGCCGGCATTGCGGCTGATGGCGGCGATGGGCACGGTCAGGCGCTGGGTGTCGTCCTGCAGCACCACCTTGGCGACGGCGTACTGGCCGGCGCGGTAGGCCTCCTTGGGGTTGGCCAGCACCAGGGTCACGCCGATGGAACGCGTGCCCGGCTCGGCGCTCGGCGCGATGCGGTCGATCTTGGCCTCGACCGGCTCTTCCACGCCCTCGACCTTCACCTGCACCGTCATGCCCGGCTTCAGGCGGCTGACTTCATGCGTGCCGACCAGGCCGGCCAGTTCGAGCTTGGACAGGTCGACGATGGTCAGGATCTGCTGTTCGGCCGCCACTTTCTCGCCGGGCACCACATGGCGCTTGGAGACGACGCCGTTGATGGGGGCGACCAGCGCGGCCTGGCGCATCGTCACCTGGCTGGTGTCGAGCTGGGCCTTGGCGGCGTTCCAGTTGGCGCGGGCCGACTCGTAGGCGGCGCGCGAGTTGTCGAGTGCCGTCTGGGCAATGAAATTCTTGGCAGCCAGGCCTTCGTTGGCCTTGAAGCTGCGCTCGGCCTGCTCCATCTGGGCCCGCATGGCTTCGACGCTGGCGCCGCGCTCGGCGATGCGATAGCGAAGCTCTTCCAGGTCGACCTGGCCGAGAGCCTGGCCCGCCTTCACGCGGCTGCCTTCGCCGACAGCGAGGTTGAGCAGCGTGCCGTTGGACTTGGCGCGAACCATGGCCGTGCCCGGCGCCACCAGCGGGCCGCTGAATTCGATCTGGGCCGGCATGGCGGTCAGCGTCGGCTTGACGACTTCGCTGGGCACGAACTCCAGCACGGCCTTGGCCTTCTCGTCACCCGGCTTGTTGGGGCCATCCCCCTTGCTCGCCATGACGGCCACCCCGGCACCGCCCACCAACAACACGGCTGCGACGACGCTACCGATCTTCCAAGACTTGCGCATGGCTCCCCCAATCACTCTCTGATTTCACGACCTTTACAGTCTAGAAACCGGCGGCAAGCCGCGCAGCGGGCTTGTGACGAAACGCGGTTTGCGAGGGCTGAGCTGCACCGGCCGGCGATCAGGCTGGAATCCCGGCGGACGAGTTGCGGATCACGAGAGGCGGCCTGCATCAAATCCGCTGCGCAGCGTCATGACGAGGTCATAGCGACACCAATTGCCGGCGAGCGGCCATCGCCGCTGCTGCTGCCAGCGCCGACCAGTCCAATGCGCTGCCACCTCTCGACATCAATTCGAATGAAAACGTTCCCCGCGTTCTGGGGATCAGCGCAGCAGGCCCCGACATCACGAAGCCTACAGTGCAGTTCGCTCGCATCTTGGCTCGGTCGATTTCACTTTGAGCTTCACCTCGGTGAGTGCCCCGAGTTTGAACAGCCGACACAGTGGGTGTTGGATGTATTCGGGTTCAAATCAATAGGGGTGAGAACGATGTCCCAACTTCAGATGTTCCGCACAAGGTCTACGTTAAGCCCGGGCGCCACGTGGATTTTCAATGCCGTGATTTGCCTGGCTGCGATGGGGCCGGCGATTTCCGCAAGTGCTTCGGAAGTCAAGGTCACTGTTTTTGCAAACTACACGGCCGAAGATGGCAGCAATGGCGGCGTCGGCCCCGTCACTCATTCTTCAGTGAATGGCTCGGTGTCTGAAAAGATCAGCAGCGTATGGTCAGGCTCGGGCGGCTCGAGCGGCGCTACCGCAGACTACGGTGTACTCAAATCTTCAGCCATTGCCAGCGCGAGCCGTGGCAACATTTTCAATGGATTCGCGTCGGTGGGAAAGGCATATGCCGCCGCACACTGGAGTGACTCCGTCACAGTGGCTGGCGCAGGCTTGTCCGGCACCGGCTGGGCCAATATTCGTTTCTTCGTCGATCCCGCCTCAGGCAGCCTTCTCAACAGCGGCACGGCTGGTTTGGGGGGAAGCTTTGCTGGAACGGCTGCGGCTGACTTCGTTTTCAGCGCGGGTGGCGCCACTGTATTCAGCTTCAATGTTCAGGCGGCATTGACTCATCTGGGCACCGATCCAACATATACATTCACCCGCGTCAATGGCCTCGACTACACCGGGGATCTACGCGGATTCTGGGAGCTGAGCATTCCCGTTACGTTTGGTCAGGCGTTCGCCCTGGACGCCGGCATCGACACGACGGCTTATACGCTGGCGGGATCAAACTCCTCGGTCGATTCGTTCGCCAATTTCGGAAATTCAATCTATTGGGCCGGCATTACGTCCATTACTTTGGCGAATGGATCGACAACGACGGCGTTTTCGGCGCTGGGAAATACTGCTCACGACTGGAAGGTGTCAGCAGTTCCAGTCCCTGAGCCCAGCAGCGGATGGCTGCTGTGTTTCGGTCTGGGGACGCTCGCGGTGTTTCTTGCTTTCCGCAAGAAGGTTGTCCAGCCGCACAGCCCAAACCCGAACGCTGTCGGGCTTGAATCGCTGACCTGATTTAGCAACTCAGTTCAGCTGTAGTCCACGGCATTGCTCGCCCGTTGCGGGCTTTGCCCGTCGTCAGCCCGACGCGCTCGCCTCAACCTATCGTTGTGCCGGGATGGCATCGACCGGCAGCACGACATCTCCACACTGCGCCCTGTGACGAAGGGCATGGTCCATCAGCACCAGGGCCAGCATGGCTTCGGCGATGGGCGTGGCCCGGATGCCCACGCAAGGGTCGTGGCGGCCAAAGGTTTCCACCACGGAAGGATTGCCCGCGCGGTCGATGCTCGCTTTGGGGCTGCGAATCGAACTGGTCGGCTTGATCGCGATACTGGCGACGATGTCCTGGCCGGTGGAGATGCCGCCCAGCATGCCGCCCGAGTTGTTGCTGGCGAAGCCCAGCGGTGTCAGCTCGTCGCCATGCTCAGTGCCCTTCTGCGCGACAACGCCGAAGCCAGCGCCGATCTCGACGCCCTTGACGGCGTTGATGCCCATCAGCGCGTAGGCGATGTCGGCGTCGAGCTTGTCGAACAGCGGCTCGCCCAGGCCGACCGGCACGCCGGTGGCCTCGACGCGGATGCGTGCGCCGACCGAGTCACCAGCCTTGCGCAAGGCGTCCATATAGTCCTCCAGCGCGGCGATCTTGCTGGCGTTGGCGGCAAAGAAGGGGTTCTGGCCGACGTGCTGCCAGCCTTCGAAAGGAATCTCGATCTCGCCGAGCTGGGTCATGCAGCCGCGGAATTCGGTGCCATAAGCCTCCCGCAGCCATTTGCGGGCCACCGCGCCGGCGCCGACCATGGGCGCCGTCAACCGCGCCGACGCGCGGCCGCCGCCGCGCGGGTCGCGCACACCGTATTTGCGCCAATAGGTGTAGTCAGCGTGGCCGGGGCGGAAGGTGTCGAGGATGTTGCCGTAATCCTTGCTGCGCTGGTCGGTGTTCTCGATCAGCAGGCAGATTGGCGTGCCGGTCGTCACGCCCTCATAGACGCCGGACAGGATCTTGACCGCGTCGGGCTCGTTGCGCTGGGTCACGTGGCGGCTGGTGCCGGGGCGGCGGCGGTCCAGCTCGGGCTGGATGTCGGCCTCGCTGAGCGTCATGCCCGGCGGGCAGCCGTCGATGACGCAGCCGATGGCCGGACCGTGGCTTTCGCCGAAATTGGTGACGCGAAAGAGTTCGCCGAGGGTGCTACCGGACATGCCGCCATTCTAGGAGCCGTCCAAATGAAAAGCGGCCTGCAAAGGCCGCCTTCATGGACAACGAACCAAGTCGGCTCAGCCGGCCTTGGCAGGGTCCTCGATGGGCTCCTCGACCGGCCAGTCGCGGATATAGGCCTTGAGCATGCGGTTCTCGAAGTCCTGGCTGTCCACCACCGCCTTGGCCACGTCGTAGAACGAGATGACGCCCATCAGCGTCTTGCCGTTCATCACCGGCATGTAGCGCGCGTGGCGGCCCAGCATCATGCGGCGCACCTCGTCGATCTCTGTCTCGGGCGTGCAGGTCAGCGGCGCGTCGTCCATCACCGTGCGGACGATGGTCGTGCCCACCGTGCCCTGGTTCTTCACGATGGCCTGGATGACCTCGCGGAAGGTCAGCATGCCGACCAGGTCGCCATGCTCCATGACGACCAGCGAACCGATGTCGCGCTCTGCCATGACGGCCAGCGAATCCTTCAGCGGCTCGTCGGGCGTGACAGTGAACAAGGTGCCACCTTTGACACGCAGGATATCGACGACTTTCATAGGGGCCTCCATGCGAAAACTGCCAGTCAACATAGCACACAATGCCCGCGACTCCACCCCATAGAAAACACCATGCCGGGCTTCGACACCCTAGCTTTGCATGCCGGCGCCACGCCCGATCCGGGCACCGGCGCGCGGGCGACGCCGCTGCACCTGAGCACCTCCTTCGTCTTCGAGAACAGCGAGCACGCGGCGTCGCTGTTCAACATGGAGCGTTCGGGGCACGTCTACAGCCGGCTCTCCAACCCGACCACGGCGGTTTTCGAGGAGCGCATGGCGGCGCTGGACGGCGGCATCGGCGCGATCGCCACGGCCAGCGGCCAGGCGGCCCTTCACCTGGCCATCTGCACGCTGATGGGCGCAGGCAGCCACATCGTCGCCAGCACGGCGCTGTATGGCGGCAGCCACAACCTGCTGCACTACACGCTGCGCCGTTTCGGCATCGAGACGACCTTCGTCAACCCGCGCGACCTGGACGCCTGGCGCGCCGCCATCCGGCCCGAGACGCGACTGTTGTTTGGCGAGAGCCTGGGCAACCCGGGGCTGGACGTGCTGAACATCCCGGCCGTGTCGGCACTGGCGCACGAGGCCGGCCTGCCTCTGCTGGTGGACGCCACCTTCACGACGCCCTATCTGCAACGCCCGGCCGAGCTGGGCGCCGATCTCGTCTACCACTCGGCCACCAAATTCCTCTGCGGCCACGGCACGGTGGTTGGCGGCGTGCTGGTGGACGCTGGCTCCTTCGACTGGCAGGCCGCGCACGACCGCCATGGCCGATTCGAGACCTTGTGTGAACCGTATGACGGCTTCCACGGCATGGTGTTCGCTGAGGAAAGCACGGTCGGCGCCTTCCTGCTGCGCGCCCGCCGGGAGGGGCTGCGCGACTTCGGCGCCTGCATGAGCCCGCACACGGCCTGGCTGATGCTGCAAGGACTGGAGACGTTGCCGCTGCGCATGGCCCGGCATGTGGCCAATGCGCAGGCGGTGGCCGAGTTCCTGCAGGCACACGACCTCGTCGAGAAGGTGGCCTACCCCGGCCTGGCCTCCCACCCCGACCATGCGCTGGCGCGAAAGCTCATGCCACGCGGCGCTGGCGCGGTGTTCTCCTTCGACTTGAAGGGAACGCGGGAACAGGGCCGCGCCTTCATCGAGGCGCTCAAGCTCTTCTCCCACCTGGCCAACGTTGGCGACGCCAAGTCCCTGGTCATCCACCCGGCCAGCACGACCCACTTCCGCATGGATGACGCGGCGCTCAGGAGTGCCGGCATAGGCCCGGGCACCATCCGCCTGTCCGTCGGGCTGGAAGACCCGGCCGACCTCATCGACGACCTGAAGCGCGCGCTCAAGATGGCAGGCAAGGCATGAAGTTCATCGTCGACAACCAAGAGGCCTATGCGTACACGGGCGGCAAGGCGTTAGACCCCGCCCTGCCCTGCGTCGTCTTCATCCATGGCGCACAGAACGACCACAGCGTCTGGACCCTGCTGGCGCGCTGGTGTGCCCACCACGGCTACGGCGTGCTCGCCGTCGACCTGCCGGGCCATGGCCGCAGCGCTGGCACGCCTTTGAAGAGCGTCGAGGACATCGCCTCCTGGCTGCACCGTCTGCTCGACGCGGCCGGCGTGCAAAAGGCCACCCTCGTCGGCCACAGCATGGGCTCGCTGATCGCACTCGAAGCGGCCGAACGAGCGTCCACTCTCGTCATGGTCGGCACGGCCTACCCGATGAAGGTCTCGGAGGCTCTTTTGACGACGGCGCGCGACAAGCCCGAGGCCGCGATGGCCATGGTCACGGCCTTTTCGCATTCGCTGGCCAGCGCCAAGCCGGGCTACCCGGGCCCGGGCGCCTGGCTGCGCGGCGGCTCGATGGCGCTGATGCGCCGGCTGCAGGGGCGCCAGACGGAAGTCAATCTGTTCGAGAACGACTTCCAGGTCTGCGACCGCTATGCCGGCGGCGAGGCCGCGGCCGCTCGCGTGGCCTGCCCGGTGCATTTCATCCTCGGCACGCTGGACCAGATGACGTTGCCCAAGCAGAACGCCGTGCTCGGCGGCCTGCTCAAGCCGCGCATCCATACCGTGCCCGCCGGCCACGCGCTGATGGCCGAAGCACCGGACGCCGTGCTGGCCGCGCTGAGGGCGGCGCTTCAGCCCAGCTCGTAGGCTGCTTCGTCGGGCCGCCGCACGGCCCGGGCGTATTCGCCGGTGAAGCCCGGCCAGATCGCGATGATGCGGCCGCTGTCGTTGCGGTACCAGGAACTGCACCGGCTCCAGACCGAGTCGGCGAGCCTTTGCTGGACGTTGGCGTCCTGGGCTGCAAACGCTTCAGGGCGCACGTCTATCCATCGCTTGCCTGACTGCTTGACTCTGCGCATGCAGGCCAGCGCGTGCTGGACCTGCGGCTCGATGAAAAGCAGCGTCGAGGTATGGCCTGTGCCGGTGTTGGGGCCGAGTGTCAGGAAGAGGTTGGGAAAGCCCGGGACCGTCAGGCCGAAGTAGGCGCTGGGATTGACGCGCCAGGTCTCTTCCAGCGTGCGCCCGTCGAGACCTGTGATGGGCAGCTCCGCCAGGAGTTGCGTCGTGTCGAAGCCGGTGGCGCAGACCAGTGCGTCCAACTGGTGCTCCCGGCCGTCCAGGGTCAGCACGCCTCTTTCCGTCACGCCGGTGATGGCCTCCGTGACCAGCTCCGACTGCGGCAGCGCCAGCGCATGGAAGTAATCGTTGGAGTAGATGATGCGCTTGCATCCCAACGGATAGCGGGGTGTCAGTCGTTCGCGCAACCCAGCGTCGGGCACCTGGCGCCGCAGATGGCCGCGGGCCGTGGCCACCATGGCGCGCCGGGCCAGCGTGCCCTCGTCGAAGCCGCGCCGCCCCAGCTCCAGGAACTGCACCCAGGCATGGCGGGCCAGCGCGGCATAGGGCGGGAAGCGGGCCAGCCAGCGGTCGAGTGCGCCATAGCGCCGGTCCAGCCGCGGCATCACCCAGTTGGGCGTGCGCTGGAACAGCGTGAGCCGTGCCGCCGTGGGTGCCAGCGCCGGCACGAGCTGAGACGCCGTGGAGCCCGTGCCGATGACGCCGATGCGCTTGCCGCCCAAGTCCGCGTCGGCCGGCCAACGCGCCGAGTGCAGCAACTGCCCCTTGAAGGACGCCAGATCGGGGATGTCGGGCCAGCGCGGCCGGCTCAGCGGGCCGGTGCTGCAGACGAAGAAGCGCGCGCTCAAGGCGCTGCCATCGTCCAGGCTCAGCTGCCAGCGGCCGGCCTGTGCGTCGAAGCGCGCCTCGGTGATGGCCACGCCCAGACGCATGCGTGCCGCCAGGCCGTGCTGCTCGGCCAGGCGCTGCTGGTAGCGGTGAATCTCGGGCGCGTCGGCGAAGCGGTGCGTCCAATGAGGGTTGGGCGCAAAGCTGAAGCTGTAGGCCGGTGCCGGCACATCGACCTGGGCGCCGGGGTAGCGGTTGCTCCACCAGGTGCCGCCCAGCCCATGAGACTTCTCGACGATGAGGTAGTCATCGACGCCCGCGCGCTGCAGCTGGATGGCCATGCACAGCCCGGACATGCCCGCACCGAGGATGACAACCTCCAACTCGGTGGGCATGGCGCGCATCGGCGCATTATTGCGAGGGCATCCCCGCTTGCCGCTCGGGCGCAACCCGCGCTTGAATCAGCGCATGAGCACCGAACGCTTTTCTCGCTTCGCCGACTTCTACCCCTTCTACCTCAGCGAGCACGGCAACACCATCTGCCGCCGGCTGCACTTCGTCGGTTCGACCCTGGTGCTGGTCTGTCTGTGGCAGCTGTTCAGGACGGGCGCGCTGGTGTGGCTGCTTTACGGCCTGCTGTGCGGCTATGGCTTCGCCTGGGTCGGGCATTTCTTCTTCGAGAAGAACCGGCCGGCGACCTTCAAATATCCGCTTTACAGCTTCATCGGCGACTGGGTCATGTACGCCGACATCTGGCGCGGTCGCGTGAAGCTTTAGTTGCGCCAGGCCAGGCCGATGCCCACCGACGAGCCGGTGCGTTTCTCGACCAGCGGGCTGTCGGCGACGGGACCGAGGAGGCGGCTCGCGCCGGCATTGCCGTAGACGAGCCAATGCTTGGTCAGCGGCCGGATGAAGCCGACACCCACGTGCACATCGCGCAGGCCGGCACCGGGTTCGTAGGCGGGTTTGCCACTGGCCGCGACGGCCGACTCGGGCACGCCGAAATAGCTGCGCAGGTTTCGAGCGCTGGCGGCCGAGATGCCGAAGCCGCTGGTCCACTCCAGCGTCGGGCTGCGGTAGAACCGCCAGCCCAGGTCCGCGCCCAGCGTCGTGCCGCCTTGCCGGCCGAGCAGGTCCTGCGACAGCGTCGCGCCAATGGTCAGATCCTTGGTCAGGCTGTAGTTGGTATAGAAGCGCGCCCTCAGCGTGCGCCGGACGTCGGGCAGGCCCCGCGTGGTGCTGGCGTCGCCGCTGCTGCGGCCGCTGTCCATGCGCAGTGACACACCCACGCGCAGCTTGTCTGTGTCAATGAACTGGGTACTGGCACCGCCGGCCGCCTCCTCACGCCCGAAGCCCATCAGGCTGCCCGCGCCGGAAGTGCTGATGCGCACTCGGCCGAGCTTGAATGCCCACAAGGGCTTGATCTTGATGTCACGGCTGCTCGCGCCGTCGTACTCCGGCTGCGAGGCCACCGCGGCCCCCAGCAGATAGCGAGCTGACGGACTTTCCACCTCGGGCTGCTCGGCCTGCGCCAACGTCGCCACGGACAGAGCCAGGAGGGTAGTCAACGCGACTCTCATAGAGGCTAGCGTACCAGCCAGACCTGGCACCGCCTGTCAGCCAACGTGTAGTTCGCGTGTCAGCTCAGTCAGCATGTCGTCAACCATGGCATCCAGGTCGTACTGCAGCTTCCAGCCCCAATCGGCCTGGGCGGCTGCGTCGTCAATGCGTTGTGGCCAACTGGCTGCAATGGCCTGGCGGAAGTCGGGCACGCAGTCCATCGTGAACTCGGGCAGGCGGCGGCGGATGGAGGCGGCGATGCCTGCCGGCGTGAAGCTGACGCCGGCGAGGTTGTAGCTGCCGCGCTGCCTGACCTGGTCGGCCGGCGCGTTCATCAGCTCGATGGTGGCGCGCAGCGCATCGGGCATGTACATCATCGGCAGGGCCTGGTCTTCCTTCAGGAAGCAGGTGTAGCGGCCTTCCTTGATCGCCGAATGGAAGATCTCCACCGCGTAGTCCGTCGTGCCGCCGCCCGGGGGCGTCTTCCAGCTGATGAGGCCGGGGTAGCGCAGGCTGCGCACGTCCACGCCGTGCTTGGCGTGGTACCAGTCGCACCAGCGTTCGCCGGCGAGCTTGCTGATGCCATAGACCGTCGTCGGGTCCATCACCGTCGTCTGGGGCGTGTCCACCGCCGGCGTGTTGGGGCCGAAGGCCGCGATCGAACTGGGCCAGAAGATCTTGTCCAGCTTCTCGTGCCGGGCCAGCTCCAGCACATTGAGCAGGCCCTTCATGTTCAGGTCCCAGGCCCACATCGGGTGCTTCTCGCCGTTGGCCGACAGCGCCGCGGCCAGGTGGTAGATCTGCGTGATGTGGTGGCGCTTGACGACGGTGGCCAGGCCCCCCGCGTCGGTCACATCCAGCGCCTCGTGCTGGAGGCTGGGCACGCGGCCTTTGGGGCTGAGGTCGCTGGTGACGACGGCCTCATTGCCATGCAGCCTGGCCAGCTCCGTCGCCAGCTCGGTGCCGATCTGGCCATTCGCGCCAATGATGAGGATCTTCATTTGACGATCCCCAGCTCACGGCCAGCCTGCGTGAACGCAGCGACGGCCTTTTCCAGATGCTCGCGCTCATGCACGGCCGAGACCTGCACGCGGATGCGCGCCTGGCCCTTGGGCACGACGGGGAAGAAGAAGCCGACGGCATAGATGCCCAGCTCCAGGATGCGCTTGGAGAGCTCCTGGGCCTTCACCGCTTCGTAGACCATGATGGGCACGATGGGGTGGGTACCCGGCTTGATCTCGAAGCCCGCGGCCTGGATGGCCTCGCGGAAATAGGCGGTGTTGGCTTCCAGCTTGTCGCGCAGGGCCGTCGAGCCTTCCAGCAGGTCCAGCACGGCGAGAGACGCGCCGGCGATGCTCGGCGCCAGGGTGTTGCTGAACAGATAGGGGCGCGAGCGCTGGCGCAGCAGCTCGACGACTTCCTTGCGCGCGGCCGTGAAGCCGCCGGAAGCGCCACCCAGGGCCTTGCCGAAGGTGCCGGTGATGATGTCGATCTTGCCGAACACGCCGCGGTGTTCGGCCGTGCCGCGGCCGGTCTTGCCCATGAAGCCGCTGGCATGGCATTCATCGATGCCGAGCAGCGCGTCGTACTGGTCGCAAAGCGCGCGGATCTTGTCGAGCTGGGCGATGGTGCCGTCCATGGAGAAGACGCCGTCGGTGAAGACCAGCGTGAAGCGGGCGCCCTTCTCCTTGGCTTCCTTCAGGCAGCGCTCGAGGTCGTCGAGGTTGTTGTGCTCATAGCGGTAGCGCTGGGCCTTGCACAGGCGGATGCCGTCGATGATGGAGGCGTGGTTCAGCGCGTCGCTGATGATGGCGTCCTGCTCGCCCAGCAGGGGCTCGAAGAGGCCGCCGTTGGCGTCGAAGGCCGCGGCGTAGAGGATGGCGTCCTCACAGCCGACGAAGCGGGCGATGCGGCCCTCCAATTCCTTGTGCAGGTCCTGCGTGCCGCAGATGAAGCGCACCGAAGACAGCCCGAAGCCATGCGTGCGCAGGGCTTCATGCGCGGCCTCGATGACCTTGGGATGCGACGACAAGCCCAGGTAGTTGTTGGCGCAAAGGTTGATGACTTCGCGGCCGTCGGCCGTCTTCACGACGGCGCCCTGGGGCGTCGTGATGATGCGCTCGGACTTGAACAGCCCGGCGGCGCGGATGCTGTCCAACTCGGTCTGCAGGTGTTGATAGAAGGCCTGGCTCATGGCGCTGCTCCTGATGCACAATCCGGTTTAGTGAACTTGTTCGATATATCGAACTTTTGTGCAGTATCTGAAAATCATCTATCCAGGTCAAGCATGAACATGGACAACACCGAACCGCCCCGCGTCGGCGCCGCCCTGCAGGCGCTGCGCAGCAGCCGTGGCCTGTCGTTGGATGATCTCTCCAAGCGGGCCGGCGTGAGTAAGTCGATGTTGTCGCAGATCGAGCGCAACCAGGCCAATCCCACGGTGGCCGTGGTGTGGCGGCTGGCCAATGCGCTGGGCGTGGACATGGGTGAGTTGCTGGGCGGCGAGCGCGCAGCGACGCCTGCCATCGAGACCGTGCCGGCCCACGCGACGCCGGGCCTGACCAGCCCGGACGGGCTTTGCAAGCTGCGCATCCTCGGCCCCATCGAGCTGGCGGGCCAGTTCGAGTGGTACGAGCTGAATATCCAACCCGGCGGCGTGCTGGACAGCCAGGCCCACGAGCCGGGTTCGCGCGAGCACCTGAGCGTGCTGACGGGCAGCCTGGAGGTCAGCGCCCAGGGCATGACCAACAGGCTCAAGGCCGGCGAGACGGCGCGTTATGCGGTGGACGGCCCGCATGCCATCCGCAACGTGGGCAAGTCGGCGGCGACCGCACTTTTGGTGGTGCTCCACCCGTAGACTCCGGCGGGTTCAACCAAGGAGCCCGCCGATGCTGCAACGTCGTTCCGCCCTGGCCGCGCTGGCCGCCCTGCCCTTTGCCGCCCGCGCCGATGACAAGCCCATTCGCCTCCTCGTCGGCTTTCCGGCCGGCGGCGGCACCGACGCGATTGCGCGATTGCTGGGTGAGGCCTTGCAGGCGTCATTGGGCACGCCGGTCATCGTCGAGAACAAGCCCGGCGCCGGCGGCCAGATCGCGGCCCAGGCGCTGAAGGCCGCGGCACCCGACGGTACGACCTTCTTCGTCAGYCACGACCACACCATCTCCATCCTGCCGCTGGTGCTGAAGAACCCGGGTTTCGACCCGGCCAAGGACTTCGTGCCGGTGGCGGGCTTTGCGACCTTTGCCAACGCGCTGGCGCTGTCAGGCGGCACGCCGGCTTCAAGCCTGCCTGAATACCTGGCCTGGGTGAAGAAGCAAGGTGGCCAGGGCAGCGTGGGCGTGCCGGCCCCGGCCTCGGTGCCGGAATTCCTCGTCAAGCTGCTCGGCGAGAAGAATGGCCTGAACCTGCTGGCCGTGCCCTACCGCGGCAGCGCGCCGATGATTGCCGACATGCTGGGCAACCAGATCAGCGCCGGCGTCGGCTCGGTACCCGACCTCATCACCAACCACCAGCAGAAGAAGCTGCGCATCGTCGCCGTCATGGGCCAGCAGCGCCAGGGCGTGTTGCCGGAGGTGCCGACCTTTGCGGAACTGGGCGTCGCGGGCTTCGAGGATCTGCCCTATTACGGCCTGTTCGCACCGGCGGGCACCGCGCCGGCCGTCGTCGAGCGCTTCTCGAATGCGCTGGCCGGCGTCATCAATCAGCCGGTCGTGAAGGCGCGATTGACCGAGCTCGGCCTGTCGGTGGCCATGATGAGCTCGGCCCAGCTCGCCACCCGCGAGCGCGCCTACTCGGCGGCCTGGGCCAAGATCATCAAGGTCGGGGGCTTCCAGCCTCAGTGAGCAGCAGGCGGTCGAGGGTCAATTTCGACCATTCACCCTGCGCCCACAGATTGGCCAGCAGCCCCTGGCGCTCGGCCAGGAAGGCGCTCAGCAGAGGTTCGGCCAGCGCCTTCTCGGGCGTGCACAGCAGCACCAGGCGCTGGGCGCCCTCTTCTTCCAGCCGGCCGATCCAGTCCAGGGCCAGCAGCTTGTCGATGACGGGGCTGAGCTGCAACGGGTCGACGCGCAGCGCGCTGGCCAGGGCCAGATAGGACAGGCCCTGCTGGCCGGCCTCGCGCACGCGCCAGAGTTCGCGCAGCACCTCCAGCGCCAGCGCCATGGGCTGGCCGGGCGAGTCGGGGCGCAGATGCAGCCGACCCGTCAGGCTGGGCGTGTTGGCCGCCAGGATGGCGCCCAGCAGCACGATGACCCAGCCCAGGTAGATCCAGATCAGGAAGATGGGCACGGTCGCGAAAGCACCATACAGCGTCGAATAGGTCGGCACCTGCTTCACATACCAGGCCAGCAGACCCTTGGCCAGCGAGAAGCCCAGCGACACGAAGGCGCCGCCGATCAGGGCATGGCGCCAGCGCACATGGGTGTTGGGCACGTAATGGAAGAGCCCGGCCATCGCCAGGCCGAACAGCACCACGTCGGCGCTGCCCAGGACCGTGGACATGCTCGCCGGCATGGCCGTGAGATAACCCTGGCCGACGCTGATGGCATAGCTGGTCAGCGTCAGGCTGCCGCCGAGCAGCAGCGGGCCCAGCGTCAACGCGGCCCAGTAGACCAGCACGCGCTGGGCCATGGGCCGCGGGCGCTTCACGCGCCAGATCGCATTCAGCGTGCGGTCGATGGTCAGCATCAGGGCCAGCGCCGTGATGCCCAGAAAGATCAGGCCCACGACACCCAGCTTGTTGGCCTTGGCGGCGAACTGCGTCAGCGAGGCCAGCACCGGCTTGGCGATGTTGGGCGGGATCAAGCTCTTCAGGAAGTACTGCTCCAGCGCGGACTGGAAGCTGGAGAACATCGGGAAGGCCGTGAAGATGGCCAGCATCACGGTCAGCAGCGGCACCAGCGAGATCAGCGTCGTGAAGGTCAGGCTGCCTGCGGTGAGACCAAGCTTTTCCTCGCGGAAGCGCTGGCGGAAGGTGTGCAGGGTCTGCAGCCAGGGCCAGGCCAGCAGCTCGGTGATGAAGTCGCTGGCGAAGGCGATGGGGTTGTGGGCCAGCGGTGCGTCCGGGTTGTCGGCATTGGCGGGCGCGGCGGGCGGAACGGGCGGAATCGGCGGAATCGGCGTCATGGACATGGCTTCTATGATGCCGCAGCTATGTCCCCTGCCCTTGAAAGAACCGAACCCACAGCCGTCGAACGGCTGACGCGCAATCTGGCGCTGGCTGCCACCGTCGCGCTGATCCTGCTGTGCCTGGCCTGGGAACTGTGGCTCGCGCCGACCGGCCGCGGCACGCTGGCCGTGAAGGCGCTGCCGCTGCTGGCGGCACCCGTCGGCCTGTGGCGCTACCGCATGTACACCTACCGCTGGCTGGCCCTGGCCATCTGGCTCTATGTGATGGAGGGCCTGGTGCGCTCGACCAGCGAAGGCGGCCTCGGGCAATGGCTGGCGCTGGGTGAAGTGCTGCTGGGCGTCGTCATCTTCACGGCCTGCACGGCCCAGATCCGCCAGCGACTGGCGGCGGCCAAAACCACATGAACGCCTTTCTCGCTGCGCTGCGTGAACAGCTTGGCGAGGCGGGCCTGCTGGTGGGTGGCGACCTGGCGGCCTATGAGAACGACTGGCGCAAGCGCTATGCCGGCAAGGCCCTGGCCGTCGCGCGGCCGGCATCGACCGAGGAAGTCGCGGCAGTGATGCGCCTATGCCACGAGCACCGCGTGCCGGTCGTGCCGCAGGGCGGCAATACCGGTCTGGTGGGCGGCTCGACGCCGGACGACAGCGGCCAACAACTCCTGCTGAGCCTGACGCGCATGAAGCGCGTTCGCGGCATCGACCTCGCCAACGCCAGCCTGACGGTGGAGGCCGGCTGCGTGCTGGCCGAGATCCAAACCGCCGCGGCTGGAGCCGGAATGCTCTTTCCGCTCAGCCTCGCGGCCGAGGGTTCGTGCACGCTCGGCGGCAACCTGGCGACGAATGCCGGAGGCACGCAGGTGCTGCGTTATGGCAATGCGCGCGAACTCTGCCTCGGCCTCGAGGTTGTCACCGTGGCCGGCGAGATCTGGCATGGGCTGTCGGGGCTGCGCAAGGACAACACCGGCTACGACCTGCGCGACCTTTTCATCGGCAGCGAGGGCACGCTGGGCGTCATCACCGCGGCGACGATGAAGCTGTATCCGCAGCCGAAGGAGCGCCTGACCGCGCTGGCGGCCTGTGCCTCGCTGGACGATGCCGTCGCCTTGCTCGGCCTGGCGCGCGAGCGCGCCGGCGATGCGCTGACCGGCTTCGAAGTGATGAACCGCGCCTCGCTCGCCCTTGTTGCGCGCGAGCTGCCGCAATTGCCCCAGCCCTTGCCGGCCGCGGCATGGACCGTGCTGCTGGAGTTGTCCGACGCCGAAAGCGCCGAGCATGCACGCAGCGTCTTCGAAGGTCTGCTTGAAACCGCGCTCGAAGGCGGCTGCGCGCAGGACGCGGCCATTGCCCAGAACATCCAGCAGGCCAAGGCCTTCTGGCATCTACGCGAATCCATTCCGCTGGCCCAGGCCCAGGCGGGGCTGAACATCAAGCATGACATCTCGTTGCCGGTGTCCGCCATTCCCGGCTTCGTCGCCGAGATGGATGCGGTGCTGGCGGCTTATCTGCCCGGCATCGAGGTCATCGACTTCGGCCATCTGGGCGATGGCAATCTGCACTACAACGTGCAGGCGCCGGCCGGCGTGTCGCCGGTGGAGTTCCTGGCCGCGCATGAGGCGGCCATCAACGAGTTGGTCTATGACGCCGTTCAGCAGCGCGGCGGCTCGATCTCGGCCGAGCATGGCATTGGCCGGCTCAAGCGCGACGAGCTGGCTCAGCGCAAGGATCCGACAGCCCTGGCGCTGATGCGGGCGATCAAGCGGGCTCTCGACCCGCTTGACCTCCTCAACCCTGGGCGGCTGGTGTAACGGCCACGCGGCGGCCGGTCACGAAACGGCCGGCCTTGACGATCAGGCGGAACACGAACCGCACCATCACCAGCGCCAGCACCGCTTCGATCAGCGTCAGCACGAAGGCGCCGACCAGCGTGAACCGCGGCACGCGGCGATGGAACTTGGCCAGCGCATGGTCACGGGCCAGCTCGATGCTGTCGTAGAAGGTCGGCACGATGAGCAGCGTCAGCAGCGTCGACGTGATGGTGCCACCGATGATGGCCACGGCCATCGGGCGGTAGAACTCGCCGCCTTCGCCGATGCCGATGGCGACCGGCATCATGCCGGCGATCAGCGCCAGCGTCGTCATCAGGATGGGACGGAAGCGCTTGCGGCCTGCGTGCATCAGCGCTTCTTCGCGATCGATGCCAGCCTTCTCCTCCTGGCGCGTCGCGTCCAGCAGCAGGATGGCGTTCTTGGCCACCAGGCCCATCAGCATGATGACGCCGATCAGGCTCATCAGGTTCAGCGTGCCGCGCGTCAGGATCAGCGCCAGCACGACGCCGATCAGGCTCAGCGGCAGCGACAGCATCACGGCGAACGGCGCCGTGAAGCTGTTGAACTGGATGACGAGCACGAAATACATCAGCGCGATACCGGACAGCAGCGCCGTGATCATGGCCGTGAAAACAACCTGCTGGTCACGTGCCGCACCGGCCAGCTCGATGCCGAAGCCGGGCGGGAAGTCGATCTTCTCGGCCAGCTTCTTGGCTTCGGCGGTGATCTCGCCGGACGAGCGGCCCTGGGCATTGGCGCTGACCGTGATGGTGCGCTTGCCGTCGCCGTRCTGGATCTGGCCCGGGCCCTTGCCCATGGTGACGGTGGCGATCTGGTCCAGCGGCACCATGCGGTTGGTGCCGGTCACCGCGATCGGCAGGCGCTCGATGTTGGCGGCGTCGACGCGGTCGCTCGGGTGCAGGCGGATGGACACGTCGCGGGCCTCGCCGGTCGGGTCGATCCAGTCACCGGCCTCGACACCGGCGAAGGCGACGCGCAGCGCCTGGGCGGCGTCGTTGACCGAGATGCCCATCTGGTTGGCCAGGCTGCGGTCGAGCTCGATCTGCAGCTCGTTCTGCGGGTCCTGCTCGGAGTAGCCGATGTCGACCGCACCCTTGATGCCCGCCATGGTCTTCTGGAAGTCCTGCGTGATCTGCTGCAGTCGGCGCGTGTCGGTGCCGTAGAAGCGGATCTGCACGGGCTTCTGGGCGCCGTTGTTCAGGTCGTCGAGCACGACGTACTCGGCGCCAACCAGGCGGGCGACCTTCTCGCGCAGCTCCTTGGCGACGTCGGCGGCCGAGCGCTGGCGCTCGGTGCTCTTGCCAATGTCGACGTAGATGCGCCCGCCGCTGGCGTTGGGATAGGAGGTCGTCGCCTTGGTTTCCTTCATCGTCGAGGCCAGGGCAGCGGCCGCGTCGAGCTTGAGCTTGGAATAGTCGAGGCTGCTGGAGGCGGGGCTGCGCACCTCGATGGCCAGGAAGCCGGCATCGGCCTGCGGCAGGAAGCTGGAGCCGCCGAACGTCATCTGCAGGAAGATGGCGCCGACGAGGCTGAGGACCGCGAAGGCCGTCATCCAGCGGCGGTGGTGCAACGCCCAGGCGATGACATGGCCATAGCCGTTGGCCACGCCGTCGAACCAGTGATTGAAGCGCTCCAGCAGCCGGCCGAACCCCTTCTTGGGCTGCTCGTGGTAGCCCACGGGGTCGCCCCAATAGGCCGACAGCATCGGGTCGAGCGTGAAGCTGATGATGAGCGATACGACGACCGAGGCCACGACGGTCAGCGCGAAGGGCTTGAACCACTGGCCGGGGCCGTTGCCCATGAAGGCGACCGGCACGAAGACCGCGACGATGGCGAAGGTGGTGGCGGCGACGGCCAGGCCGATCTCGGCGGTGCCCTCGCGCGCCGCGGTGACGCGGTCGCTGCCGCGCTCCATATGGCGGACGATGTTCTCCCGCACGACGATGGCGTCGTCGATGAGCACGCCGATGGCCAGTGACAGGCCCAGCAGGCTCATGAAGTTCAGCGAGAAGCCCATCAGCCAGACGGCGATGAAGGCGGCCAGCACGGACGTGGGCAGCGACAGCGCGGTGATCAGCGTCGAGCGCCAGCTGTTCAGGAAGGCGTAGACGACGAAGATGGTCAGTGCGGCGCCAAACACCAGCGCATCGGTGACGTTGTGCAGGCTGTTCTCGGCATCCTTGCCGCCGTCCTGGGTGATCTCGAGCGTCGTGCCCTTGGGCAGTTCCTTCTCGATTTCCTTCAGCAGCGTGCGCGCGCCGTTGGCCACGCTGACGGTGGAGGCATCGCGTGAGCGCGTGATGGAGATGCCGACGTTGGGTCGGCCGTTGCGCAGCGAGTAGCCGGTCATCTCGGCGAAGCCGTCCTGCACCTCGGCCACCTGGCCCAGGCGCACGACGGTGCCACCGCCGGTGCCACCTGTGCGCTTGATGATCATCTGCTCGAACTCGGCCGGCGACTCGAGGCGACCGAGCAGGCGGATGCTCTGGTCTTCCAGCGCGCCACGCACCTTGCCGACTGGGGCGGTGGTGTTCTGCGCGCGCACGGCATTCAGCACCTCGGTGACGGAGACGCCGAACTCGCGCAGCTTCTCGGCGTGCAGCAGGATGGACAACTCGCGCTTGAGCGAGCCGTTGACACCCACCGTCGACACGCCCGAGATGCCGCGAAAGCGCTCGGCGAGCTTGTCCTCGGCCAGGCGGCTGAGCTGGGCGTGCGTCAGCGTCGTGCTGGACAGCGACAGCTGCAGGATGGGCTGAGCGCCGGGGTCGGCCCGCGTGATGATGGGTTCGCGGATTTCAGTGGGCAGCTTGTAGCGCACCGAGGCGATGGCGTTGCGAACCTCATCGGCGGCCTCGATCATGTTCTTCGAGAAGTCGAAGACCAGCACGAGGGTGGCGCTGCCCTCGCGCGACGTGGAGTTGGAGCGGTCCACGCCGGAGATGCTCTGCAGCGCTTTCTCGATACGGTTGACGACTTCGCGCTCCACCGTCTCGGGCGACGCGCCCGGATAGGGAATGTTGATGACGAGCACCGGCGGCTCGACCTCGGGGAACTGGTTGACCTTGAGCTTGGACAGCGCCAGCAGGCCCACCAGCATCAGCCCGATGACCATGACGACGGTCGCGACGGGCTTGCTGATGCTGAAGTTGGAGAGAAACATCGAGGTCTCCTGCTTACTTGCTGGCGGCAGGCACGGGTGACGCCGTGCCCGCGACGGCTGAAGCCGCGCCGGCCCCGGCCGTGACGCGCTGCAGCGGCGCACCATCGGTCAGGTTGCCGGTGGGTGCGCGCAGCACCTGGTCTCCCAAAGCCAGGCCTGAAGCGATGACGACCTCGCCGCGGCGGTCGTCACGCTCGCCCAAGATCACGTTGACCTTCTTGAGCTGATTGCCATCGACCTTCCAGACATAGGCGCTATCGCCCTGGCGCTGCACCGAGCCCTCGGCCAGCACCAGCGCCTTGCGCTCGGCGCTCTCGACGCGGCCTTCGGCATAGAGGCCGGAGACCTGAGGGGCCTTGCTGCGATCGTTGAATTCAGCGATGAGCTCGACCTGACGCGTCGTCGCGTTGGCAGCGGCATCGATGCGGGCCAGCTTGCCGCGGAACTCCGCGTCGCCAAAGCCGTTGATGCGGAAGGACACCGGCTGGCCCAGCTTGAGCTCGCCCAGGCGATCGGCCGAGACCTGGCCTTCGAAGCGCATCGACGCCGGGTCGATGACCTTGATGAGTTCGCGGCCGATCTGCACGGTGTCGCCGACGGAGATCTTTCGCTCGCTGACGACGCCATCGAACGGCGCGCGGATCTCGGTGCGCGAAACCTGCTGGCGGGCCGTGACGGCGCGCGCCTTGGCTGCGGCCAACTCGCTCTGGGCGGCGTTGCGGCGCACCTCGGCGTCTTCCAGGCCTTGCATGGAAATCATGCCCTGCTGGTTCAGCGTGCGCTGGCGGGCCAGAACGCGCTCGGTCTGCTCGAAGCTCTGTTGGGCGGCGCGCAGCGCCTCATCGGCCGAGGTCAGGCCGTCGCGGATGGAGGTGGGGTCCAGTCGGATGATGAGATCACCCGCGCGCACACGCTCGCCGTTGTCCTTGGCCACCTGCAGCACGACGGCGGCCACTTCGGCACGCAGGTCGGCACGGCGGGCCGGCTGGATGGCGCCCGTGATGACGGGCGCGCCGATCAGGCCGCTCTGGCCAACCTGACGCAGATCCTCGGGCGCGAGCAGCAGCGGCGCAGACGTCTTGGCCGCGGCGCCCTTGGCCTCATCGGGCTTGCCACCCTTGCCGCAAGCGGTAAGGGCCAGGGCCAATGTCAATGCGGTCAGGGTCAGCGATGCACGCGTCATGGAGACAAGCTTTCTTCGAAAGGGCAAAGGTCGGACGGCTCAAACGCCGGAGCTTAACGGTCTGGCAACACGGCGCCAGAGGTCATGTACGAAACGGAAGAACTTTCGGGCCGAGCGCCGGGCCTGCCATGGGCCAGAGGCCCATGGCCTTCCGTAGGCACAAGCAGTCCGCAGGGACTTCTTGTGTCCGACTCCAGTTCACCTGGCCGGCCCGCCTGGCGATGTGCATGCGGCTCGACGCTGCATGCGTCGCCGTCTCCCTGGAACCGGCCAAGGTATGCCTTGGACGAGGGGCGCTACTTTAGCCAGTCCAGCGCCCAGGCACCCTGCTGCCAGCGCTGCAGCCACAGCAGGCCGATCAGGGTCTTGGCATCGGTCAGCTCGCCTTGGGCGGCGAGGCGGTCGAGATCGTCGACCGTGTGTGTGACAAGCTCGAGAAACTCGCCCTCGTCCAACTTCTGCTCGCCCTTGTTCAGGCCGCGCGCGAAGTAGATGTGGATGCCTTCATCCGAGTAGGCGATGGCGTTGTGTAGTACACCGGCATAGGCCCATTCGGTGGCGCTGTAGCCGGTCTCCTCCAGCAGCTCGCGGCGACCGCAGACCAGCGGGTCTTCGCCGGCGTCGAGCTTGCCGGCCGGGAACTCCAGCATCACGCGGCCCATGGGGTAGCGGTATTGGCGCTCCATCAACAACCGGCCATCGTCCAGCAGCGGTACGACCATGACGGCGCCGGGGTGGCGGATGTATTCGCGGTGCGCGGCGGTGCCGTCCGGCAGCGCGACACGATCGCGGCGCACGTCGAGGAAGTGGCCCGCGAAGACCTGTGTGCTTTCGAGCAGGCGCTCGACGAGATGGGGGTCTTCGCTGTCAGAGGTGGCCACGGCGCAGATATCTCCAGACAAAGCCGGGAAAGCCCAGCGTGATGAAGAGACAGGTCGCCGCGGCATAGAACTCCCAGCCTTGCGCATGGCGCTGGCCGATGCGGGCCTCCAGCACCGAGCCGAGGGCAAAGGTCAGCGCGGCCATCAATACCAGCTCGAGCAGTCGCCACCAGGCCGCTTTCGGCGCTTGGCGCGGGCCAACGAGGAGTAGCCTCTCGCTGAAGTAAGGCAGGTTGGCCGCGATGACGGCCGCGGCGAGGACCAGCCAGACGGCGGCGGACTGGTCCATGGAGCGTTCAGGTCGCCAGCGCCTGGCGGATGGCGACCTTGCACAGCTCCAGCAGGCCACCCGGCAGCAGGCCGAAGACCAGCACGGCGGCGCCGTTGAGGGTCATGACGAAGCGCACGTCGGCCGGCGCAGCCAGCGGGGCCGTATCGGTCGGGGCGTCGAAGAACATGACCTTGACGATGCGCAGGTAATAGAAGGCGCCAACCAGCGACACGACGACGGCGAAGCCGGCCAGCCACAGGTAGAACGGCATCTGCGTGGCCACCAGAGCCTGCAGCACGGCCAGCTTGGCGTAGAAACCCACGGTGGGCGGCACGCCGGCCAGCGAGAACATGAACAGCGTCATGACCAGGGCGAACCAAGGGCTGCGCTTGCCCAGGCCCGCCAGGTCCTTGATCTCCTCAGCCTCATGGCCCTGGCGCGACAGCAAGATGACCATGCCGAAGGTACCCAGTGTCGTCAGCACATAGGTGACGACGTAGAACATGGCCGAGCTGTAGGCGTTGGTGCCCCAGGTCGTGCTGTCGTTGACGACGCCGGCAGTCATGCCCAAGAGCATGAAGCCCATGTTGGCGATGGTCGAGTAGGCCAGCATGCGCTTCAGATTGCTCTGGGCGATGGCGGCGAGGTTGCCGATCAGCAGCGACATGACGGACAGCACGACCAGCATCTGCTGCCAGTCCACGGCCAGGCCGCTCATGCCTTCGACCAGCAGGCGCACGGTGATAGCGAACGCGGCGAGCTTGGGCGCGCCGCCGATCAGCAGCGTGACGGCCGTCGGTGCGCCCTGGTAAACATCAGGCACCCACATGTGGAAGGGCGCGGCGCCGAGCTTGAAGGCCAGGCCGGCGACGACGAAGACGGTGCCGAAGATCAGCACGCTCTTGTTCGGGATGCCCTGGGAGATGACGCCAAAGACTTCGGGGATGGTCAGCGAACCGGTGGCGCCGTACATCATCGACAGGCCGTACAGCAGGAAGCCGCTGGCGAGGGCGCCGAGGACGAAGTACTTCATCGCTGCCTCGGTGGACACCGCATGGTCGCGGCGCAGGGCCACCAGCGCGTACAGCGACAGGCTCATCAGCTCCAGGCCGAGGTAGACGACCAGGAAGTTGTTTGCCGACAGCATCACGTTGATGCCCAGCAGCGCGAACAGGCTGAGGATGAAGAGCTCGCCCTTGAGCATCTCGCGGAAAGCGGCATAGGGGCGCGCATAGACCAGCGTGATCAACGTCGCGACGCAGGCGAAGCCGGCCAGCAGGTGGCCCATGGGGTCGGCGACGACCATGTCCTGCATGGCATAGGTGGTCAGGCCGGCGTTGAAGTAGCTGAAGTGCAGGCCACCCACGACGATGAGGGTCAGCTGGGTCAGCCAGTAGGTCGGGCGGCGCTGCTCGTCGGTGACCCACAGGTCCACCAGGGCAACCACGCAGCCCATCGCCAGCAGCAGGATTTCGGGGTAGATCGCGAGCCAGTTCATGTCGTTCATTGTTCTTGCCTCTGCTCGAAATCAGGCCGGGATCTTGCTGAGCGCGACATGCCTGAGCAGCTCGGTGACCGAGTTGTGCATCACGTCGGTGAAGGGCTTGGGATAGAGGCCCATGTACAGCGTCGCCACGGCCAGCAGAGCGAGCATGAGGAATTCGCGGGCATTGATGTCGGTCAGCGTGCGCACGTCGTCGTTGGCAATATCGCCAAAGTAGACGCGCTTGATCATCCACAGCGTGTAGGCCGCGCCAAAGACCAGGGCCGTCGCGGCGATGCCGCCCAGCCAGAAGTTGGCCTTGACGGTGCCAAGGATGACCATCCACTCGCCGACGAAGCCGGCCGTGGCGGGCAGGCCGCAGTTGGCCATGCCGAAGAAGACGGCAAAGGCAGCGAACTTGGGCATGGTGTTGACGACACCACCATAGGAAGCGATCTCACGCGAGTGCACGCGGTCGTAGAGCACGCCGATGCACAGGAACATCGCACCCGACACGAAGCCGTGCGAGATCATCTGTACCAGGCCGCCAGAGACGCCCAGTTCGTTGAAGATGAAGAAGCCCAGCGTCACGAAGCCCATGTGGGCGATGGACGAGTAGGCCACCAGCTTCTTCATGTCCTTCTGCACCAGGGCCACCAGGCCGATGTAGACGACGGCGATCAGCGACAGCGCAATGATCAGCCAGGACCAGTGGCGGGCGGCGTCCGGCGCGATCGGCAGCGAGAAACGCAGGAAGCCATAGCAACCCAGCTTCAGCATGATGGCCGCCAGCACGACGGAGCCGCCGGTGGGGGCCTCGACGTGGGCATCGGGCAGCCAGGTGTGCACCGGCCACATCGGCACCTTGACCGAGAAGGCGGCCAGGAAGGCGAAGAACAGCCAGGTCTGGGCGCCACCGGTCAGCGGCAACTTGTGCCAGGTCWGGATGTCGAAGCTGCCGCCGGGAACCTGGGAGTACAGGTAGAGCAGCGCGATCAGCATCAGCAGCGAGCCGGCCAGCGTGTAGAGGAAGAACTTGAAAGCCGCATAGACGCGGTTCGGGCCGCCCCAGACGCCGATGATGATGTACATCGGGATCAGTGTGGCCTCGAAGAAGACGTAGAACAGCATGCCGTCCAGCGCGCTGAACACGCCCACCATCAGGCCCGACAGGATCAGGAAGGCGCCCATGTACTGGTTGACGCGGGTCTCGATGACCTCCCAGGCCGAGATCACCACGATGATGGTGATGAAGGCCGTCAGCGGCACGAACCACATCGAGATGCCGTCCACGCCCAGGTGGTAGCTGATGTTGAAGCGGTCGATCCAGGGTTGGTTCTCGACGAACTGCATGGCAGCCGTCGATGTGTCAAAGCCGGTGATCAGCGGGATGGTGGCGAGGAAGCTCGCCACGGCAGCGACCAGGGCCAGCCAGCGCACGGCGTGCGCCTGCTCGTCGCGCCCGAGCGCCAGCAGCAAGGCGCCGCAGACGATGGGCAGAAAAATCGCAAGACTCAGCAACATTCTTGTTCTCCGCCTCTCGCTCAGAACCCGAACAGGGCGCTGAACTGGGGCTTGATATAGGGCCAGAGCTGCCAGGTCATCAGGCCGGTGACGCCAAGGATCATGACGAGGGCGTACCAGTACAGATAGCCGCTCTGCAGGCGGCGCACCAGGCCCGCGATGCCACCGACGCCACGCGCCGAGCCATTGATGATGAGTCCGTCGATCAGCCCGGCATCGCCACCCTTCCACAGGCCCATGCCGATGAGGCGTGCGGCGCGGGCGAGGATGTTCTCGTTGATCCAGTCCATGAAGTACTTGTTCTCCAGGACGATGATCAGCGGGCGCAGCACCTTGGCCAGCGTGGCCGGAATGCTCGGGGCGACCATGTAGAACACGTAGGCCGTCACGACACCGGCCAGCGCGAGCCAGAACGGCAGCGAGGTCAAGCCGTGCAGGGCCATTGCGGCGGCGCCATGGAACTCCTCGGCCAGTTCCTCCATCGCCGGGTGGGCGTGCAGGTTGACGAAGATGGCGTCCTTGAAGAAGTCGCCGAACAGCATCGGCTGGATGGTCATGAAGCCGATGACGACCGAGGGGATGGCCAGCAGCACCAGCGGTGCGGTGACGACCCAGGGCGACTCGTGCGGCACGTGCGCGTGGCCGTGGTCACCATGGTCATCGTCGTGATGATCATGCTCGCCCGGGAAGGGCTTGTGGTGGAAGTTCTCCTTGCCATGGAAGACGAGGAAGTACATCCGGAACGAATAGAAGGCCGTCACGAACACGCCGACGATGACGGCGAAGTAGGCGAAGTGCGCACCCGGCAGATGGCTGGCGTGCACGGCCTCAATGATCGAGTCCTTGGAGTAGAAGCCCGAGAACAGCGGCGTGCCGATCAGCGCGAGCGAACCCAGCAGCGACGTGATCCAGGTGATGGGCATGTACTTGCGCAGGCCGCCCATGTTGCGGATGTCCTGGTCGTGGTGCATGCCGATGATGACGGAGCCGGCACCGAGGAACAGCARGGCCTTGAAGAAGGCATGCGTCATCAGGTGGAAGACGGCCACCGAGTAGGCCGAGGCGCCGAGGGCGACGGTCATGTAACCSAGCTGGSWSAGCGTCGAGTACGCSACGACGCGCTTGATGTCGTTCTGGATGATGCCGAGGAACCCCATGAACAGCGCCGTGATCGCGCCGATCACCATGACGAAGTTCAGCGCCGTGTCGCTCAGCTCGAACAGCGGCGACATGCGCGCCACCATGAAGATGCCGGCCGTCACCATCGTGGCGGCATGGATCAGCGCSGAGATSGGSGTCGGGCCTTCCATCGAGTCSGGCAGCCASACGTGCAGCGGGAACTGCGCSSWCTTGCCCATCGCRCCGATGAASAGGCAGATGCAGGTGACCGTCATCAGCGACCAATCGGTGCCGGGGAAGATCATCTGCGACAGGATCTCTGACTTGGCGAAGGTCTCGGCGTAGTTCAGCGAACCCCCGAAGGCCACCAGCAGGCCGATGCCCAGGATGAAGCCGAAGTCGCCGACCCGGTTCACCAGGAAAGCCTTCATGTTGGCGAAGATGGCCGTTGGTTTCTTGTACCAGAAGCCGATCAGCAGATACGACACCAGGCCCACCGCTTCCCAGCCGAAGAACAGCTGCAGCATGTTGTTGCTCATGACGAGCATCAGCATGCTGAAGGTGAACAGCGAGATGTAGGAGAAGAAGCGSTGGTAGCCGTCGTCCTCTTCCATGTAGCCGATGGTGTAGATGTGCACCATCAGCGACACGAAGGTCACGACCACCATCATCATGGCCGTCAGGCCGTCGATGAGGAAGCCGACTTCCATCTTCAGCGCGCCGAGGTTCATCCATTCGTAGATGGTGGCGTTGAAGCGCGCGCCGTCGACGGCCACGCTGTACAGCGTCATCGCCGACAGGATGAAGGCGATCAGCACGCCGAGGATGGTGACCATGTGCGAGCCGCGGCGGCCCACCGTCTTGCCGAAGAAGCCGGCGACGATGGCGCCCGCGAGCGGTGCCAGCGGCACCGTCAGCAGCAGGTTCTGGGAGAGTTGTGCAGACATCTTTTTCTCAACCCTTCAGCGCGTCGAGTTCTTCGACGTTGATGCTGGCTCGGTTGCGGAACAGCACGACCAGGATGGCCAGGCCGATGGCCGACTCGGCCGCCGCGACGGTCAGGATGAAGAACACGAAGACCTGGCCGCCCATGTCGCCCAGGTAGTGCGAGAAGGCGACGAAGTTCATGTTGACCGCCAGCAGCATCAGCTCGATGGCCATCAGCAGCACGATCAGGTTCTTGCGGTTCAGGAAGATGCCGATCACCGACAGCGCGAACAGCATCGCGCCCAGCGTCAGGAAGTGGCCCAAGGTCAAGCCGCTCAGTCCAGTAATGGCGGTCATGCCTGGCCTCCTTCGGTGGGTGCGGCGGGCGGGGCCRGCGGCGTGGCGACGGTGGGCGCCATCTTGACGATCTTCAGGCGCTGGGCCTTGGTGACCTTGACCTGTTCGGATGCGTCCATGGCACGCGAGTCCTTGCGGCGGCGCAGCGTCAGCGCGATAGCCGCAACGATGGCCACGAGCAGCAGCACGGCAGCGATCTGCAGCGGGTACAGGTAAGCGGTGTAGATCTCGATGCCGAGCAGCTTGGTATTACCCATCTTCAGCTGCTCGGCGGTGGCCACCGGCACGTCAGACAGTTGGAAGCCGCCCATCAGCACGATGCCCATCTCGAAGGCGATCAGAGCGCCGACAACGGCCGCCAGCGGCAGATGCTTCCAGAAGCCCTCACGCAGGCTGTCGGTGTTCAGGTCCAGCATCATGACGACGAACAAGAACAGCACCATGACGGCACCGATGTAGACGAGCACCAGCGCAATCGCCAGGAACTCGGCCTTCAGCAGCATCCAGATGCAGGACGCCGTGAAGAAGGACAGGATCAGGAACAGCGCCGCATGCACGGTGCTGCGCGCCGTGATGACGCGGAACGAACTCACCAGCAGGATGCCGGAGAAGACGTAGAAGAGGATGGTCGTGATGTCCATACGTATCCAGGCCAGCTGAGCTGGACCGCTGCGGCCGCAAGGCCGGTCAGCGATCAGCGGTACTTGGCATCAGCCTCCTTTTGGGCCGCGATTTCGGCTTCGTACTTGTCACCGACGGCCAGCAGCATGTCCTTGGTGAAGTACAGGTCGCCGCGCTTTTCGCCGTGGTATTCGAAGATGCTGGTCTCGACGATGGAGTCCACCGGGCAGCTTTCCTCGCAGAAGCCGCAGAAGATGCACTTGGTCAGGTCGATGTCGTAGCGCGTCGTGCGGCGGCTGCCGTCGGCGCGCACGTCGCTCTCGATGGTGATAGCCATCGCGGGGCAGACAGCCTCGCAGAGCTTGCAGGCGATGCARCGCTCTTCRCCGTTYTCRTARCGGCGCAGCGCGTGCAGGCCGCGAAAACGCGGCGACAGCGGCGTCTTCTCTTCGGGGAACTGGATGGTGATGTTGCGCGAGAGGAAATGCCTCCCGGTGAGCTTCATCCCCTTGAGCAGTTCCCAGAGGAAGAAGGTCTTCGCGAAATTCGTGATTGCAGTCATGGGCGCCGCCTCACTTCCAGATGTTGAACGGTGTCTGCATCCAGGCACCGACAACGACCAGCCAGATCAGCGTGATGGGAATGAAGATCTTCCARCCCARACGCATGATCTGGTCRTARCGRAAGCGCGGGAASGTGGCGCGCACCCACAGGAACRTSGTGACGACGAAGAAGGTCTTGCCGAACAGCCAGGCCCAATTCCAGAACGCCATCGTGTGCTGGATGAAGGACGGCGTCTCCATGCCGAACAGGCTCCAGGAGATCGGTGCGCTCCAGCCGCCCAGGAACATGAGGACGGCCAGCGCCGACACCAGGATCATGTTGGCGTACTCGGCCAGGAAGAACATCGCGAACGACATGCCCGAGTACTCGATCATGTGGCCGGCGACGATTTCCGATTCGCCTTCGACGACGTCGAACGGATGGCGGTTGGTTTCGGCCAGGCCCGAGATGAAGTAGACGATGAAGATCGGGAACAGCGGCAGCCAGTTCCACGACAGCAGCGGCACGCCGTGGGATGCAAACCAGCCGCGTTCCTGCACCTGCACGACCTCGGTCATGTTCAGGCTGCCGGTCACCATCAGCACGACGACCAGCGCAAAGCCCATCGCGATCTCGTAGGAGACCATCTGGGCCGAGGCGCGCAGCGCGCCGAGGAAGGCGTACTTCGAGTTGGAAGCCCAGCCGGCAATGATGACGCCGTAGACCTCGAGCGAGGTGATGGCCATCAGGTACAGCAGGCCGGCATTGACGTTGGCGGCGGCGGCATCCGGGCCGAAGGGCACGACGGCCCAGGCGGCCAGCGCCGGCATGATGGTCATGACGGGACCGAGGAAGAACAGGCCCTTGCTCGCGGCTGCGGGCTTGATGATCTCCTTGAAGATCAGCTTGACCGCATCGGCGATGGGCGTCAGCAGGCCGTAGGGGCCGACGCGGTTCGGGCCCGGGCGGATCTGCGACCAGCCGATGGCCTTGCGCTCCCACAGCGTCAGGTAGGCGACGCAGATCATCAACGGCGCGACGACCGCGATGATCTTCATCAGGCTCCACACCAGGGGCCACAAGGCCCCCAGCAGCGAGGCGCCGTTCTGGTAGAGGGTGTCGATCATTCTTGTCAGCTCCCTCAGACCTTGCTGATGTTGAGCGTGCCGAAGGCAGCACCCAACGCGGCGGTTTGTGCCAGGCCAGCGGGCACGCGGGCCACGCCTTGTGGCAGGCCGGCTTCAAGGCGGGCGGGCAACTGGGCGGCGCCGCCGTCCTGCACGACGCGAACCTGGTCGCCTTCTACCAAGCCGAGTTGCTGCCACAGGCTGCTGGGCAGGCCGACCGTGGCGGCTTCGCGGCCATCGGTGGTCAGCTGCAGCGACGTGGAGTTGCGCACCAGCACGTCGGTGGCGTAGATGGGCAGGTTGCCGAAGCGTTCGACGCCCTCAGCCTTGGCCGCGGCTTGCGGGGCAGCCGAGGTGGCGTTGGACAGGCGGGCGGCGATGTCGCCACCCAGGGCCTGCTCGCGCACCTGCTCGGAGCTGTCCTGGTCGAAGCCAGGCAGGCCTAGCAGATTGCCCAGCACGCGCAGCACCTTCCAGGCCGGACGGGTCTCGGCCAGCGGGCGCACGACGCCGACGAAGCTCTGCAGGCGGCCCTCGGCGTTGACGAAGCTGCCGGAGGTCTCGGTGAACGGGGCGACGGGCAGCAGCACGTCGGCGTATTCCAGACCGCTCTTGAACGGGCTCAGCACGACGACCATCTCGGCCGCATCCAGCGCCTTGGCGGCAGCGGCGGCATTGGCGGAGTCCAGCACCGGGTCGGTGTTCAGCAGCAGCGCCGCCTTCAGCGACGTGCCGTTCAGCATCTGGCCGGCGTTCAGGCCGTCGATCTGCGGCTGCGCCTTCACCAGCTGAGCGCCGACGGTGTTGGCAGCTGCGGTCAGATAGCCGACGGTCGCGCCGGTCTGCTGGCCAATCCACTGCGCCAGCGCCAGCAGGCTGGCGGCTTGCGGGTGTTCGGCGGCGGCGTTGCCCAGCAGGATGGCCTTGGCTTTACCGGACTGAAGGCTGGCGGCGATGGCCTTGGCTTCGTCGGTGGCGGTGCCGGCGAGTGGTGCACCAGCACCAATGGCGGCAGCCACATCGGCCAGGGCTTGCACCCAGCCCGAGGGCGCAACGGAGGTCGAGCCGGCGAGCGGCATCAGCCAGTCATCGCTGCTCAGGCCGACGCGATGCACAGCGGCACCACGGCGCGCGGCGTGGCGCAGGCGGGCGGCGAACAGCGGATGGTCCTTGCGCAGGTTGGAGCCGACGACGAGGGCGCGGTCGAGCTCGGACAGGCTGGCGATGCTGGTGCCCAGCCAGTGCGCCTGGCCGGCTGACGCGACATTGCCGAAGTCGCTGTGGCGCAGGCGGTGGTCGATGTTGTCGCTGCCCAGGCCGCGCACAAGCTGTGCGAGCAGGTGTAGCTCTTCCACCGTGCTGTGGGCCGAGCCCAACGCGCCGATGGCGGCCGCGCCATGGTCGGCCTTGATGGTCTTGAGGCCGTTGGCGATGTATTCCAGCGCCGTGGTCCAGTCGACCTGCTTCCAGGCACCGCCCTGCTTGATCATGGGCGCCGTCAGGCGCTGGTCACTGTTCAGCGCTTCATAGCTGAAGCGGTCGCGGTCGGCGATCCAGCATTCGTTGACGTCTTCATTCTCCAGCGGAACGACGCGCAGGACCTGGTGGTTCTTGACCTGGACGATCAGGTTGGCACCGGTCGAATCGTGTGGGCTGACGCTCTTGCGGCGCGACAGTTCCCAGGTGCGGGCGCTGTAGCGGAACGGCTTGCTCGTGAGCGCACCGACCGGGCAGATGTCGATCATGTTGCCCGACAGCTCGGAGTCCACCGTGCGGCCGACGAAGGTCTGGATCTCGCTGTGCTCGCCGCGGTGGGCCATGCCCAGCTCCATCTGGCCGGCGATCTCCTGGCCGAAGCGCACGCAGCGGGTGCAGTGGATGCAGCGGCTCATCTCTTCCATCGAGATCAGCGGGCCGACGTTCTTGTGGAAGACGACGCGCTTCTCTTCGGTGTAGCGGCTCTTGCCAGCACCGTAGCCGACGGCCAGATCCTGCAGCTGGCACTCGCCGCCCTGGTCGCAGATGGGGCAATCCAGCGGATGGTTGATCAGCAGGAATTCCATGACGCCCTGCTGGGCCTTGATCGCCTTGTCGCTCTTGGTGCGAACGATCATGCCCTGCGTGACGGGCGTCGCGCAGGCCGGCATGGGCTTGGGCGCCTTCTCCACGTCCACCAGGCACATGCGGCAGTTGGCCGCGATGCTGAGCTTCTTGTGATAGCAGAAGTGCGGGATGTAGGTGCCGGCCTTCTCGGCGGCATGCATGACCATGCTGCCTTCCAGGACCGAGACCTTCTGACCGTCGAGTTCGATTTCAACCATGGTGGTGTTTCTCTAGGCGCTCAGGTCGGAGCCACCAGGGGCTTCTTGTGTTCAATCAGGTGCACGAACTCGTGCTTGAAGTGCTTGATCATGGCGCGCACAGGCATCGCGGCAGCGTCGCCCAGCGCGCAGATCGTGCGGCCCTGGATGTTGTCGGCCACCGAGTTCAGCAGGTCGATGTCCTCTGCCCTGCCCTCGCCGTGGTAGATGCGCTCCAGCACGCGGTGCATCCAGCCGGTGCCTTCGCGGCAGGGCGTGCACTGGCCGCAGGACTCGTGGGCGTAGAAGTAGGACAGGCGCAGCAGGCTCTGCACCATGCAGCGCGAGTCGTCGAGGACGATGACGGCGCCCGAACCCAGCATGGAGCCGGCCTTGGCGATGGAGTCATAGTCCATCGTGCACTGCATCATCACGTCGGCCGGCAGCACCGGCGCGGACGAGCCGCCGGGAATGACGGCCTTGAGCTTGCGGCCTTTGCGCACGCCACCGGCGAGCTCGAGCAGCTTCTCGAAGGACGTGCCCAGCGGCACCTCGAAGTTGCCGGGCTTCTCGACGTCACCCGACACCGAGAACAGCTTGGTGCCGCCGTTGTTGGGCTTGCCGATCTCCAGGTAGGCCTGGCCGCCGTTGCGGATGATCCAGGGCACCGCCGCGAAGGTCTCGGTGTTGTTGATGGTGGTGGGCTTGCCGTACAGGCCGAAGCTGGCCGGGAACGGCGGCTTGAAGCGCGGCTGGCCCTTCTTGCCTTCCAGCGATTCCAGCAGCGCTGTCTCTTCGCCGCAGATATAGGCGCCGAAGCCATGGTGGCCGTGCAGCTGGAAGCTGTAGTCCGAGCCCATGATCTTGTCGCCGAGGTAACCAGCGGCGCGGGCTTCTTCCAGGGCCGCTTCGAAGCGCTCGTAGACCTCGAAGATCTCGCCGTGGATGTAGTTGTAGCCGACCTTGATGCCCATCGCGTAGGCGGCGATGGCCATGCCCTCGATGACCTGATGCGGGTTGAACATCAGCAGGTCGCGGTCCTTGCAGGTGCCCGGCTCGCCTTCGTCGGAATTGCAGACGAGGTATTTCTGGCCCGGGAACTGTCGGGGCATGAAGCTCCACTTCAGGCCGGTCGGGAAGCCTGCGCCGCCACGGCCGCGCAGGGCCGAGGTCTTCACTTCGGCAATGACTTGATCGGCTGTCAGGCCTTCGCCACCGTCCTTGCCGAGGATCTTGCGCAGGGCCGCATAGCCGCCGCGGGCTTCATAGTCCTTGATCGACCAGTTCTTGCCGTCCAGGTCCGCGTAGATCTGCGGAGCGATGTGGCGGCCGTGGAAACAGGTCTCGGTGCCGGTGGCTTGGAATTTGGAGAGATCCAGCATCGTCGTCCTCAGGCCTTCGCTGCTTCAGACCGCAGCACGTCGACGAGCTCATCCAGGCGCTCGGTCGTCATGAAGCTCAACATCTGGCGGTCGTTGACCAGCATCACCGGCGAGTCGGCGCAGGCGCCCAGGCACTCGCTCTTCTGCACGGTGAACAGGCCGTCGGCCGTCGTGCCGCCTTGCTCGATGTCGAGCTTGCTGCACAGGTGGTCCAGCGCCTTCTGGCCGTCTCGCAGCTGGCAGGGCAGGTTGGCGCAGACGTTCAGCTTGAACTTGCCCGCCGGACGCTGGTTGAACATGTTGTAGAAGGTCGTCACCTCGTAGACCGCGATGGTCGGCATGCCGAGGTGGGCGGCGATCACGTCTTCCGCGGCGCGGGACACGTAGCCCTCCTCCTGCTGCACGATGGCCAGGCAGGCCATGACGGCAGACTGGCGCAGCTCGTAGGGGTACTTGGCGACCTCGCGGTCGAAGCGCGCGCGGGTGGCGTCAGAGAGTTGGTAGCTCATCGATCAATCTCGCCGAACACGATGTCCATGGTGCCGATGATGGCGACGGCGTCGGCAATCATGTGGCCGCGTCCCATCTCGTCCAGCGCTGCCAAGTGGGCAAAACCAGGCGGGCGGATCTTCAGGCGGTAGGGTTTGTTGGCGCCGTCGCTGACCATGTAGATGCCGAACTCGCCCTTGGGGTGCTCGACGGCCGCATAGGCCTCGCCCTCGGGCACGTGGAAGCCCTCGGTGAAGAGCTTGAAGTGGTGAATCAGCTCTTCCATGTTGGACTTCATGTCCACGCGCGAAGGCGGCGCCACCTTGTGGTTGTCGGTGATCACCGGGCCGGGGTTGGCACGCAGCCAGGCCGAGCACTGCTGGATGATGCGGTTGGACTGGCGCATCTCTTCCACGCGCACGACATAGCGGTCGTAGGTGTCGCCGTTGGTGCCGATGGGGATGTCGAAGTCCAGGCGGTCGTAGACGTCGTAGGGCTGCTTCTTGCGCAAGTCCCAGGCGATGCCGGAGCCGCGCAGCATGGGGCCGGTGAAGCCCAGATTCAGCGCGCGCTCGGGCGACACGACGCCGATGCCGACCGTACGCTGTTTCCAGATTCGGTTGTCGGTCAGCAGCGTTTCGTAGTCGTCGACGTTCTTGGGGAAGCGCGCGGTGAAGTCATCGATGAAGTCCAGCAGAGAGCCTTGGCGGTTCTCGTTGAGCCTGTCGATGGCCTTGGCATTGCGGATCTTGCTGGCCTGGTGCTTCGGCATCGTGTCCGGCAGGTCGCGGTAGACGCCGCCCGGCCGAAAGTAGGCCGCGTGCATGCGTGCACCCGAGACCGCCTCGTACATGTCGAACAGGTCTTCTCGCTCGCGGAAGCAGTAGATGAGCACATTCATCGCACCGCAGTCCAGGCCGTGCGCGCCCAGCCACATCAGGTGATTCAGCAGCCGCGTGATCTCCGCGAACATCACGCGGATGTATTGSGCGCGGATCGGCACCTCGATGCCCATCATCTTTTCAATGGCCAGGCAGTAGGCCTGCTCATTCGCCATCATCGACACATAGTCGAGACGGTCCATATAGGGCAGCGACTGGATGTAGGTCTTGCTCTCGGCAAGTTTCTCGGTCGCGCGGTGCAGCAGGCCGATGTGGGGGTCGGCACGCTGGATGACTTCGCCGTCCAGCTCCAGCACCAGACGCAGCACGCCGTGGGCGGCCGGATGCTGCGGACCGAAGTTGAGGGTGTAGTTCTTGATTTCGGCCATGGTTCAGAGCCCGCCGTACTTGTCTTCGCGAATGATCCGAGGCGTGATCTCACGCGGCTCGATGGTCACCGGCTGGTAGATGACTCGCTTCTGCTCGGCGTCGTAGCGCATCTCGACATGACCCGACACCGGGAAGTCCTTGCGCATCGGGTGGCCGATGAAGCCGTAGTCCGTCAGGATGCGGCGCAGATCGTCGTGGCCGTCGAAGATGACGCCGTACATGTCGAAGGCTTCGCGCTCAAACCAGTTGGCCGAGCTCCACACGCCGGTGACCGAGGCCACGCAGGGGAAGTCGTCGTCGGTGGCGAAGACCTTCAGGCGCAGGCGCCAGTTCTTGCTGATCGACAGCAGGTGGCTGACTGCGGCGTAGCGGGCGCCTTCGTAGGCACCATCGCCGAAGCTGCTGTAGTCGACGCCGCAGAGGTCGATCAACTGCTCAAACTTCAGCTCGGGGTGGTCACGCAGCGTCGTCGCGACCTCGAGGTAGTCGGCCGCGCGCACGGTCAGCGTCAGTTCGCCCAGGGCGTTCTTCAGCGCAACGACGCGCTCACCGAGGACGGCGCCAACTTGCTGGGCCAGGGTTTCGAGATTCAGGCTCATACCGTGTGCTCAGCGGCTGTCATCGGGCGATGGTGTTTTCGCGGCGGATCTTGGCCTGCAGTTGCAGGATGCCGTAGAGCAGCGCCTCGGCCGTCGGCGGGCAGCCGGGCACGTAGACGTCCACCGGCACGATGCGGTCGCAGCCGCGCACSACGGARTARCTGTAGTGGTARTAGCCGCCGCCATTGGCGCARGAGCCCATCGAGAGCACCCAGCGCGGCTCTGCCATCTGGTCGTAGACCTTGCGCAGGGCCGGCGCCATCTTGTTGCACAGCGTGCCGGCCACGATCATCAGGTCGGACTGGCGCGGGCTCGGGCGAAACAGCATGCCGAAGCGGTCGATGTCGTAGCGCGCGGCACCCGCGTGCATCATCTCGACGGCACAGCAGGCCAAACCGAACGTCATCGGCCAGAGTGAGCCGGTCTTGGACCAGTTGATGAGCTTGTCGACCGAGGTGGTGACAAAGCCCTCTTTCAGGACGCCTTCAATACCCATTTGGAATTCCCAGCTTGTGTCGGCGGACGTTTATTCCCAATCGAGGGCGCCTTTTTTCCATTCGTAGGCGAAGCCGACGACCAGAATGCCGAGGAAGATCATCATGGCCCAGAAGCCCGTCGCACCGATYTCCTTGAGCGCCACGGCCCAAGGRAACAGGAASGCRATTTCSAGGTCGAAAAGAATGAACAGAATGGCGACGAGGTAGTAGCGCACATCGAATTTCATGCGCGCGTCTTCAAAGGCCTCAAAGCCGCATTCGTAGGGGGAGTTCTTGGCCGCGTCGGGCCGATTGGGGCCGAGCAGCGCGCCGAGCACCTGGGGTGCAATCCCGACCACTGCGCCGACCAAAATGAAGAGGATGACGGGCAGGTATTGATCGAGATTCATCTGGGCTTTCTCGGGTCGACTAAACGTCTTCGTCAACGTGGCCCGCATACGCGAGCCACAAAAGCAAACGGGCGCGTCACCAGCAAAACCAAAGTCTCGCTCGCGGATCGCGCCCGCCTTGAACCTAGCCTCAATCAACCCAGCCTGAGGCTGAGCGACTTTGGCGACAGGCCGCTATGGCTGACTCCCGCATCAGTGCCGCGGGAATCCTAGCCGATGTTCTGGTGCCGTCGGCGAGACTCGAACTCGCACAGCTTTCGCCACTACCCCCTCAAGATAGCGTGTCTACCAATTTCACCACGACGGCAGGTACTCAAACATGCCTGGCAGCTAGTGAGGGTTTGCGTGCCAGACAGCCTCGAATTCTATACCGGGAATTAGGGGTCTCCCGGTGAGGAAGCGAGGTTTTTAGTCGGACTTCAGTTGGTTGCGGCAGACGCAGCAGCCGAGGCCGTTGCAGCAGGCGCAACGACGGCACCAGGGATGGCGGCAGCGCCCGACGCGGCGGGGGCGATGACGGCGGCGCGGTCCAGCACGCTGTCGGCAGTCGGTGCGGCTGTGCGGCCGTTGGACAGGAAGGCCAGGCCCAGCGTGCAACCAAAGAACAGCGTGGCGGCGACGGCCGTGCTGCGCGACAGGAAGTTGGCACTGCCGGTGGCACCGAACAGGCTGCCCGAGGCACCGCTGCCGAAGGACGCGCCCATGTCGGCGCCCTTGCCGTGCTGCACAAGCACCAGACCGATGATCACCAGGGCCGAGAGCAACTGAACGATCAACACCAGATTCGCAAAGAACTGCATTCCAAACACTCCATCAAAACTTGATGACGCCGCCGCTCCATGCGACAGGCGCCGGGATACTTCACCTATTTCCGGGCCGAGCGCTGGGYCGCTCCCGAGCCGGCCCGCCTGAGGCCGCTTGCGGCTCAATGCCGCAGGCGGCCTCGTCCCCGCGGGGGACCGACCAGGTTGGCGCGCGTTCAGCGCCGCAAGACTGGGCGAGGGGCAGCTTCATTTCAGTGCGTCGCCGCCAGGCAGATGGCGGCGAAATCCGCCACCTTCAACGACGCGCCGCCAATCAGGCCGCCGTCGATATCGGGCTGCGAGAACAACTCGGCCGCGTTGTCAGCCTTGACGCTGCCGCCGTAAAGGATGCGCATGACACCGGACTTGTCCGTCGCGGCGTGCAACTGCGCGCGCAGCACCGCATGCACGGCTTGCGCCTCGGCGGGCGAGGCGGTCAGGCCGGTGCCGATGGCCCAGACGGGCTCATAGGCAACGACCATTTCGCCGCAGCAATGGCCCAGCGTGTGGATGACGGCGGCGAGTTGCCGCTTGACGACGGCTTCGGTCTGGCCGGCTTCGCGCTCAGCACGCGTTTCGCCGACGCAGACGATGGGTGTCACGCCATGGGCCAGCGCGGCCTTGGCCTTGTCGGCGACCAGTTGGTCGCTTTCCGCGTGATAAGCGCGGCGCTCCGAATGGCCGACGATGGCGTAGCGGCAGCCGACGTCCGCCAGCATGGCCGACGAGACCTCACCGGTGTAGGCGCCCTGCTCGTGCGAGGAGCAGTCCTGCGCGCCGTAGGTGATGGCCGTGCCGGTCAACGCGAGCGCCGTCTCGGCGATATAGAGGGTGGGCACGCAGACGGCGACGTCAGCGTTCCAGGGGCCTGCCTCCTTGAGGCCGGCCAGCAGTTGGGCGTTGGCAGCGCGGCTGCCGTGCATCTTCCAATTGCCAACGACGAGTTTTCTTCTCACGGCTCACTCCTTGACCAGGTCAGCACGATCTTGCCGATGTGCTGGTTGGATTCCATGCGCGTGTGCGCCTCGGCCGCCTGGGCCGCGGGCAACTCGCGGTCAATGACGGGCTTGATGCGACCGGCCTCGATCAGCGGCCAGACCTTGTCGCGCAGTGATCGCGCAAGGCCCGCCTTGAACGCTGCCGAGCGCGGGCGCAGTGTCGAACCGGTGATCGTCAAGCGCTTGCGCAGCACGAGGCCGGCATCGATCTCCGACTTCACGCCGCCCTGCACAGCGATCAACGCCAGGCGACCATCCTCGGCCAGCGCCTGAACGCCACGGCCGATGTAGTCGCCGGCCACCATGTCCAGGATCACGTCGACACCGCGGCCACCGGTGGCGGCCTTGGCTTCAACGACGAAATCCTGCTCGCGGTAGTTGATCACGACGTCAGCACCCAGCGCCTTGCAAGCCTCGGCCTTCTCGGCGCTGCCGACCGTCACCAGCACCCGGGCACCCAGCGCCTTGGCGATCTGGATGGCGGTCACGCCGATGCCGCTGCTGCCGCCGTGGATCAACAGCGTCTCGCCCGGCTGCAATGCAGCGCGGTCGAACACATTGGCCCAGACGGTAAAGCAGGTCTCGGGCAGCGTCGCGGCCTGAGCCAGCGTCCAACCCTTGGGCACCGGCAGGCATTGCCCGATCGGCGCCGTGCACAGCTCGGCATAGCCGCCGCCATTGACCAGCGCGCAGACCTTGTCGCCCAACTTGAAGCCATGCGCCGCCAGAGCCTCGGAGTCACCAGCGACGATCTCGCCCGCAACTTCCAACCCCGGCAGATCGCTCGCACCCGGCGGCGGCGGGTAGGCGCCCTTGCGTTGCAGCACATCCGGGCGGTTGATGCCCGAAGCTGCGACGCGGATCAGGCACTCGCCCGAGCCCGCGACTGGATCCGGCCGTTCGGCCAGCTCCAGCACCTCGGGCCCGCCGGGGCGGGTGATCGCGATGGCTTTCATCGCTCTCGCAATTATTCTGCGGCGGGCGGCGTGTGGTCAGCGGCCGGCATCGGAGCAGCTTCACGCTCGGGACGGTCCAGCAGTGCCTTCATCGACAGCTTGATGCGGCCCTTCTCGTCCGTCTCCAGGACCTTGACCTTGACGATCTGGCCTTCGCTCAGGAAGTCGGTGACCTTCTCGACGCGCTGGTGGGCGATCTGGCTGATGTGCAGCAGGCCGTCCTTGCCAGGCAGCAGGTTCACGAGAGCACCGAAGTCCAGGATCTTGGTGATCGGGCCTTCGTAGACCTTGCCGACTTCGACTTCCGCCGTGATTTCCTGGATGCGCTTCTTGGCCAGTTCAGCCTTGTCGGCGTCCGTGGAAGCGATCGTGATGGTGCCGTCTTCGCCGATGTCGATGGTCGTGCCGGTCTCTTCGGTCAGCGCGCGGATCGTGGAGCCGCCCTTGCCGATGACGTCACGGATCTTCTCCGGGTTGATCTTCATCGTGTACAGGCGGGGCGCGAATTGCGACACCTCGGTGTTGGCCGTGCCCATGGCCTCGACCATCTTGCCCAGGATGTGCAGGCGGGCTTCCTTGGCTTGCGCCAGGGCGACCTGCATGATTTCCTTGGTGATGCCCTGGATCTTGATGTCCATCTGCAGGGCGGTGATGCCGGTCGTCGTGCCGGCCACCTTGAAGTCCATGTCGCCSAGGTGATCTTCATCACCCAGGATGTCGGTCAGCACGGCGAACCGGTTGGCGTCCTTGATCAGGCCCATGGCGATGCCAGCCACGTGGGCCTTCATCGGCACGCCGGCGTCCATCAGTGCAAGGCAGCCGCCGCAGACGGAAGCCATCGACGAGGAGCCGTTGGACTCGGTGATTTCCGAGACGACGCGCAGCGAGTAGGGGAAGTCTTCCTTGCTCGGCAGTGCGGCGATCAGCGCGCGCTTGGCCAGACGGCCGTGGCCGATTTCGCGGCGCTTCGGCGAACCCACACGACCCGTCTCGCCGGTGGCGAAGGGGGGCATGTTGTAGTGCATCATGAAGCGGTCTTCGAACTCGCCGTCCAGCGCGTCGATGCGCTGGGCGTCACGGTCCGTGCCCAGGGTCGCGATGACCAGGGCCTGCGTCTCGCCGCGCGTGAACAGCGCCGAGCCGTGGGTGCGCGGCAGGATGCCGTTGCGGATTTCGATGGGACGCACGGTGCGGGTGTCGCGACCGTCGATGCGCGGCTCGCCGGCCAGGATCTGGCTGCGCACGATGCGGGCTTCGATCTCGAACAGCAGACCTTCGACCTCGACCTTGTCGAAAGCGACGCCTTCGTCCTTCAGCGCGGCGAAGACGCTGGACGTCACGCTGCGGCAGGCTTGCGTGCGGGCTTGCTTGGAGCGGATCTGGTAGGCCTCGCGCAGGGAGCCTTCGGCCAGGCCGTTGACCTTGGCAATGAAGGCCTCGTCCTTGGCGGGGGCAGTCCAGGTCCAGGTCGGCTTGCCGGCGTCACGCACCATGTCATTGATGGCGGCGATGGCGACATTGCCTTGCTCGTGGCCGTAGACCACGGCGCCGAGCATGATTTCTTCAGACAGGCCCGAGGCTTCAGACTCGACCATCAGCACGGCGGCTTGCGTGCCGGCGACGACCAGGTCCATCTGGCTGTTGGCCAGTTCGGACTTGCTGGGGTTCAGCACGTATTCGCCGTTGACGTAGCCCACGCGGGCGGCACCGATCGGGCCATTGAAGGGGATGCCGGAGATGGCCAGCGCAGCGGACGTGCCGATCAGCGCGGCGATGTCGGCCTGGACTTCGGGGTTCAGGCTCACCACGTGGATGACGACCTGGACTTCATTGAAGAAGCCTTCCGGGAACAGCGGGCGGATCGGGCGGTCGATCAGGCGACTGGTCAGCGTCTCGTGCTCGGAGGGGCGGCCCTCGCGCTTGAAGAAGCTGCCGGGGATCTTGCCGGCGGCATAGGTTTTCTCGAGGTAGTCGACGGTCAGTGGGAAGAAGTCCTGGCCGGCCTTGGCTTCGGTCTTGGCGACCACGGTGGCCAGCACGACGGTGCCTTCGATGTTGACAAGGACGGCGCCGGTGGACTGGCGGGCGACTTCACCCGTTTCCAGCACGACGTTGTGGCGGCCCCATTGGAAGGACTTCGTGACCTTGTTGAAAATGGACATGCTCATCTCCTGGTTGTGGTGGGTGCGGGGGCACCCGGGGGAACCGGGAACGAGACTGGGTTTGGTCCAGATGCCATTCCAGGGCGGCTCGAAAAAACCGTCTTGGAATGATCCGACACCACGTCAGCTCGGTTCCGGTAGATAGATGGACAAAGAGCCTGTACTGGGCTTGAGGACCAGACAGGCTCCATGTCGGATGGGGCGAATTACTTGCGCAGGCCCAGCTTGGCGATCAGCGCGACATAACGGCTGGAATCAACGCGCTTAAGGTAGGCCAGCAGGCTCTTGCGGGTGTTGACCATCTTCAGCAGACCGCGGCGACCGTGGTGGTCCTTGGCGTGGGTCTTGAAATGGGGCGTCAGGTCGTTGATGCGGGCGGTCAGCAGGGCGACCTGGACTTCCGGCGAGCCGGTGTCATTGGCGCTGCGTGCGTTGGCCTTGACGATCTCGGCCTTCTTTTCGGCGATGGACATTTGTTTTCCAAAAGGTTTCGGAAGTCCGGCCGGGCGAGACGCAACTACTGGCGCTGCCGCAGACGGTTTCCGGGGTTGACTTGCGGACAAGGGGGAAACCGCCCCGAGCCGTGCTGGTGTTCTGCAGCCCAACAAGGACGTTGGACGCGCAAAACCTGCGGATTCTAGCCGAAAGCGGTGGGAGCCCCAAACCGCGGCAGGCCAAGCGAGCGGACATGTGGACGTGGATGCTGGTTTCAAGAGCCAAAACCGCCCTGCCCTGCAAATGCGTGACTTCTATTCGTCAGCGCATGAAAGGCTCTTGAAGCGCTCTCACACCGCCACATCTCTGGGTCATCGGGTGCTGCTCCCGACCCTTCGAAGCAGCGTCAAACCGCCACGGAGTTTCACCATGTTCTATCTGACCCACCCCCGCCATGTCGCCCGCGTCCTGCGCCAGTTTGATGCGGAGGCCAATGCCACTCGCACCCCGGCCCTCGACGTCAGCGAGGACGACAAGGCCTACCGCGTGACGGTCGACATGCCTGGCGTGGCCAAGGATGCCGTCAAGGTCCGCATCGAAGGCCGCCGCGTCAACATCGAGACCGCCACCGAAGAAGCGGCTGCGCCGACTGACGGTTCCCGCGTGCTGTACCGCGAGCGCCGCGCCGCCAGCTATGCCCGCAGCTTCTCGCTGCCGGCCGAGATCGACCAGGGCCAATCCGAAGCCCGCTTCGAGAACGGCGTGCTGACGCTAAATCTGGTCAAGCGCGTTGCCGAAAACGGCGGCCAGCTGACGGTCAACTAAGCCGCAGTCAGGTCCCAGCGCGGGCGGACTGCAAAGCCGCCATCGTGGCTGGGATTGGCCATGCCGCGCTGCACCCGCAGCGCGGCGGCCATCGCGATCATGGCGCCGTTGTCGGTGCACAGAGACAACTCGGGGTAGTGCACGCGCACGCCTCGTTTGGCGCAAGCGGCGTTCAATTGCTCGCGCAGCTTGGCGTTGGCGCCAACACCACCGGCGACGACGAGGCGCTTGAGCCCGGTCATCTTCAAGGCCAGCAGCGACTTCTTCACCAGCACCTCGACGATGGCCGCCTGTGTGGAGGCGGCCAAGTCGGCGCGTGTCTGGTCACATGGCGAATCGCCAATCTTCTTGACTTGCGTCAACACCGCCGTCTTCAGGCCGGCAAAGCTGAAATCCGGCTTGCCGCTGTGCAGCAGCGGACGCGGTAGCGCGAAAGCCTCCGGGTTACCGAATTCGGCCATGCGTGCCAGATGCGGGCCGCCGGGGTAAGGCAGGCCGAGCAGCTTGGCACTCTTGTCGAAGGCCTCGCCGGCCGCGTCGTCGATGGTCTCGCCGAGGATCTCGTAGCTGCCCACGCCGTCCACGCGCATCAGTTGCGTGTGGCCGCCGCTGACCAGCAGCGCGACAAAGGGAAACTCCGGCGGGTCTGTCGACAGGAAGGGCGACAGCAGATGCCCTTCCAGGTGATGGATGGGCAGCGCCGGCACATCGAGCGCAGCGGCCAGCGACACCGCCACGCCGGCGCCCACCAGCAACGCCCCCGCGAGGCCGGGGCCCTGCGTGTAGGCGATCAGATCGACGTCCTGCAGCGCCAAGCCGGCCTGGGACAGAACCTCGCGCGTCAGCGGCAGCACGCGGCGCACATGATCTCGCGAGGCCAACTCGGGCACGACGCCGCCGTAGGCCTGGTGCATCGTGATCTGGCTGTGCAGCGCCTGCGCCACCAGCCGCGGCGGCGCATTGCCATCGATCTCGACAAGCGCAACCCCGGTCTCGTCGCAGGACGACTCGAACCCAAGGATGCGCTGAACCGAATTCACTTACCTTCCTTGGCGTGGTTGATCGAGTATTTGGGAATCTCAACCGTGACGTCCTGCTGGCGCAACAGCGCCTGGCAGGACAGGCGCGAGTCGGGCTCCAGCCCCCAGGCGCGGTCCAGCATGTCCTCTTCGTCTTCTTCCATCTCGCTCAGCGAACGGCCGCCCTCACGCACGATCACGTGACAGGTCGTGCAGGCGCAGACCTGGTCACAGGCGTGCTCGATGTGGATGTCGTTGGCCAGCAGCGCTTCGCAGATCGACGTGCCGGGCGTAGCGGTGATGCTGGCGCCGTCGGGGCAATACTCGGCGTGGGGAAGGATCTTGATGACGGGCATGTCAGTTCTCAAATCTGGTTGACGGCACGGCCGGTCAGCGCGCGGGCGATGGAGCGGTTCATGCGCTCGGCGGCAAAACCTTCGGTCGCCTCGGCCAGCGCCTTGACGGCCGCATCGATGGCATCGGCATCGCCATCCATCTTGGCCAGGGCCAACAGGCGCGCCTCTAGCGCCTCACGCTCGGCTTCGGGCAGCAGGTCGCCATCGGCGGCCAGCGCGCTGCGCGTCGCGAGGACCATGCGCTCGGCCTCCACCTTGGCCTCGCGCAGCTTGCGCGCCGCCATGTCGCCCTCGGCGCTGGCAAAACCATCCTTCAGCATGTTGGCAATCTCGTCGTCGCCGAGGCCGTAGCTGGGCTTCACGGTGATGGCCGCCTGCACGCCCGAGGTCAGCTCCTCAGCCGATACGTTCAGCAATCCGTCGGCATCGACCTGGAAGCTGACGCGGATGCGCGCCGCGCCGGCCACCATGGGCGGGATGCCGCGCAGCTCGAAGCGCGCCAGCGACCGGCATTCGCTGACCAACTCGCGCTCGCCCTGCACAACGTGAATGGCGAGCGCCGTCTGGCCGTCCTTGAAGGTCGTGAAGTCCTGGGCCTTGGCGACGGGGATGGTCGAGTTGCGCTCGATGACTCGCTCAGTCAGGCCGCCCATGGTTTCAAGACCCAGCGACAGCGGGATCACGTCCAGCAGCAGGATCTCGCCATCGGCCGCGTTCCCGGCGAGCTGGTTGGCCTGGATGGCGGCACCCAGCGCGACGACCTCGTCGGGATTCAGGTTGGTCAGCACTTCGCGGCCGAACAGCGCGCCCACCGCATGGCGCACGATGGGCATGCGCGTGGAGCCGCCGACCATGACGGTGCCCGCCACATCGGCCGCCTTGACCTTGGCGTCGCGCAGCACGCGTTTCACGGACGAAAGCGTCTTGGCGATCAGCGGTTGGGCCAGTTGCTCGAACTGCTCGCGCGAAACGATCACGCGCAGTTCACCCGCGTCCAGCGCGGCGACCAATTCGGTCGAGTCAGCGTCAGACAGCGCCTCCTTGGCCGCACGTGCGGCGACGAGGACGGCGCGCTTGTCATGCGCAGATTCGACGACGCGATCGGCGAGCGCCCAGTCGGCCAGCACGCGGTCGAAGTCATCGCCGCCCAGAGCCGCATCTCCGCCGGTCGCGACGACCTCGAACACGCCGCGCGTCAGGCGCAGCAACGATATGTCGAAGGTGCCGCCACCCAGGTCGTAGACCGCGTACAAGCCTTCGCTGGCGTTGTCCAGGCCGTAGGCGATGGCAGCAGCGGTCGGCTCGTTGATGAGGCGCAATACCTTGAGGCCGGCCAGCTCGGCGGCGTCCTTGGTAGCCTGGCGCTGGGCGTCATCGAAGTAGGCCGGCACCGTGATGACGGCACCGAACAGGTCGTCGACAAAGCTGTCCTCGGCGCGAAAACGCAGCGTAGCCAGAATCTCGGCGGACACCTCGACCGGGCTCTTCACGCCGTCGCGCGTGGCAATGGCCAACATGCCGGGACGGTCCTCGAACTGATAGGGCAGCTGCTCGCGGTTGGCCACGTCGGCCAGGCCGCGGCCCATGAAGCGCTTGACCGAGACGATGGTGTTCTCGGGGTCTTCGGCCTGGGCCGCGAGCGCGTCAGCGCCGATCTGGCGGCGGCCTTCTGGCAGGTAGCGCACGGCGGACGGCAGGATGACCCTGCCCTGTTCGTCGGGCAGGCATTCGGCCACGCCGTGGCGAACGGCGGCGACGAGGGAATGCGTCGTGCCGAGGTCGATGCCCACGGCGATGCGGCGCTGGTGCGGGTCGGGCGAGGCGCCGGGTTCGGAGATTTGGAGAAGAGCCATGGTGTTCAGGCATCCAGCGCGGCGAGGCGCTGGTCGATATCGGCACGGAAGCGCTGGATGAACATCAGCGCGCGGACCTGGGATGCGGCAGCCGGCGCGTCGCCGGCTTCGTCGAGCAGACGCTGCACGGTGGCAAGCGCAGAGGTTTCGGCTTGCGCCGCGTCGTCATCCAGTGCCTGGAGGGCGGCTTCGCCGTCGGCGTCGTCAAGCGATTCGCGCCATTCCATCTGCTGCATCAGGAAGGCCGCGGGCATCTGCGTGTTGTTCTCGGCTTGAACCGGCGCACCACGCAGCTCGCACAGATAGGCGGCGCGCCTGAGCGGGTCGCGCAGACGTTGGTGGGCCTCGTTGACACGCATGGCCCACTGCATGGCCAGGCGCTGGGCGGCAGCACCTTCCGACGCAAAGCGATCCGGGTGGACCTCGGCCTGCAGCGACTTCCAGCGCGCATCGATGTCGGCGCGCACCTGGGCCTGCTGTTCAGGCAGGCCGAAGAGCTGGAAATCGTTGTCGGTCAGGCGCATGGCAGAGTGGAAAAGCAAAAGGCGCGGTTCACACCGCGCCTGTCGTCGAGTCAGCGAGTTTCAGACACGGAAGGACTCGCCGCAGCCGCACTTGTCTTTCTCGCGCGGATTGCGGAACTTGAAGCCTTCGTTGAGGCCTTCGCGGACGAAGTCCAGCTCGGTGCCGTCGAGGTAAGGCAGGCTCTTGGGGTCGATGAGGATCTTGACCTCATGGCCCTCGAAGATCACGTCCTCTGGCGCCACCTCATCGGCGTATTCCAGCTTGTAGGCCAGGCCCGAGCAGCCGGTCGTTTTCACGCCCAGCCGCACGCCCACGCCCTTGCCGCGCTTGGCGATGTAGCGCTTGACGTGGCGGGCTGCGGCTTCGGTCAGCGTGACGGACATGTCAGTTGGCGTGCTTGGCGCGGTAGTCGTCCACCGCTGCCTTGATGGCGTCTTCAGCCAGGATGGAGCAGTGAATCTTGACCGGCGGCAGCGCCAGCTCTTCGGCGATGTGCGTGTTCTTGATCGTCAGCGCCTGGTCCAGCGTCTTGCCCTTGACCCATTCGGTCACGAGCGAGCTGGAGGCGATGGCCGAGCCGCAGCCATAGGTCTTGAACTTGGCGTCCTCGATTAGGCCGGTCGCCGGGTTGACCTTGATCTGTAGCTTCATCACGTCGCCGCAGGCGGGCGCGCCGACCATGCCGGTGCCGATGTCGTCATCGCCGTTGTCGAACTTGCCGACGTTGCGGGGGTTCTCGTAGTGGTCAACGACCTTTTCGCTGTATGCCATGGTGTTCTCCTTCTAGGTTGCCAAGGGGCTTGCAAGCCCCTTGGCCTGCCCACCGCGGACGACAGTCCGCAGTGGACTGTCGTCCGTCAGTGGGCAGCCCACTGGATGGTCGAGATGTCGATGCCGTCCTTGTACATGTCCCAAAGCGGGGACAGTTCGCGCAGCTTGGCCACGCGGTCGGTCAGCACGCTGATCGCGTAGTCGATTTCTTCTTCGGTCGTGAAACGGCCGATGGTCATGCGCAGCGAACTGTGCGCCAGCTCGTCGCTGCGGCCCAGTGCGCGCAGCACATAGCTGGGCTCCAGGCTCGCCGACGTGCAAGCCGAGCCCGACGACACCGCCAGGCCCTTGACGCCCATGATCAGCGACTCGCCCTCGACGTAATTGAACGAGATGTTCAGGTTGTGCGGCACGCGGTGCTCGAGGTCACCGTTGATGAAGGTCTGCTCGATACCGGACAGGCCCTTGATCAGCTTGTTGTGCAGTGCGCGGATGCGTTCGCTCTCGGCGCCCATTTCCTCGCGGGCGATACGGAAGGCCTCGCCCATGCCGACGATCTGGTGCACGGGCAGCGTGCCGGAGCGCATGCCGCGCTCGTGGCCACCGCCGTGCATCTGCGCTTCCAGGCGGATGCGCGGCTTGCGGCGCACGTAGAGGGCGCCGATGCCCTTGGGGCCGTAGCTCTTGTGCGAGGCCAAGCTCATCAGGTCAATGGGCAGCTTGGCCATATCGATAGCGACCTTGCCGGTGGCCTGCGCCGCGTCGACGTGGAAGATGACGCCGCGCTCGCGGCACAGGTTGCCCAACGCGACCACGTCCTGGATGACGCCGATCTCGTTGTTGACGTACATGACCGAGGCCAGGATGGTGTCCGGGCGCAATGCCGCCTTGAACACTTCCAGATCCAACAGACCGCTTTCCTGCACATCGAGGTAGGTCACCTCAAAGCCCTGACGCTCCAGCTCACGCATCGTGTCGAGCACGGCCTTGTGCTCGGTCTTGACGGTGATCAGGTGCTTGCCGCGCGTCTTGTAGAACTGCGCGGCGCCCTTGAGTGCCAGGTTGTTGGACTCGGTCGCGCCGGACGTCCAGACGATCTCGCGCGGGTCGGCGCCGATCAACTCGGCCACCTGCACGCGCGCCTTCTCGACCGCCTCTTCCGCTTCCCAGCCCCAGGCGTGGCTGCGGGACGCCGGGTTGCCGAAGTGCTCGCGCAACCAGGGAATCATCGCGTCCACCACGCGGGGATCGCACGGCGTCGTCGCGCCGTAGTCGAGGTAGATCGGGAAGTGCGGGGTCATGTCCATGGAACGACTTCTTTTGAGTTCTTGGTCTTACTTGCTGAACGCGCCACCGAGATTGCCACCCAGGGCAAAGACCGAGTTCGGCGCCGTGACGCGGATGGGCTTGAGCACCGGCTGGCTGGAGATGGCGCGCTTGACCGGCGCCGCCTCGACCTCGAAGCCCTTGGCCAGTTGCTCATCGGCGAGCTTGCGCAGGGAGACGGAATCGAGGTACTCGATCATCTTGGCGTTCAGATTGGTCCAGAGTTCATGGGTGATGCAGCGGCCGCTGTCCTCGCCCATGCAGTTTTCCTTGCCGCCGCAGCCGGTGGCGTCCAGCGCCTCGTCCACGGCGACGATGATGTCGGCCACGGTGATGTTCTCGGCCTTGCGGCCCAGCGAATAACCGCCACCCGGGCCACGGGTGCTTTCCACCAGTTCATGGCGACGCAGCTTGCCGAAGAGCTGCTCCAGGTAGGAGAGCGAAATCTGCTGCCGTTGGCTGATCGCCGCCAGGGCCACGGGGCCTGTATTCTCGCGCAGCGCCAGGTCCAGCATCGCGGTGACTGCAAACCGGCCTTTGGTAGTGAGACGCATAAAAACTCCTTAGCGAATGGCACGACCAGGATTTGTCCTGGACAAATGATTTCGGGTTAACCCGGCACGCCCAGACAATACCCGAGCGAATCATTTCCGATGATTTTACTCGACTACTCGGCCACTTCCTATGGCCGCCAGGTATCCCTAGGTTTCGGCAGGTTTTTTGCTGCGGCGCAGCAGCTTCAGCGAACTGAACCTGCCTTTCGAGCGCTGTCCAGGGGCACGATGTTGTCGTGCACGCGGGCGCCGAAGGCCTGCTCGCGCAGTTGAGCCAGTTGATCGCGCATCCGCGCAGCCTGTTCGAACTCCAGGTTGCGGGCGTGTTCGAGCATCTGCTTTTCGAGCTGGCTGATACGTTTGGCCAGATCCTTCTCGGACAAGTCCTCGACCTTGGCCGCTGCCAGCAATTTGGCATCGTCTCGGCCGGATTCGGCCGAATAGACGCCGTCGATCAAATCCTTGATGCGCTTTTGCACGCTGCGGGGCGTGATGCCGTTTTCCTCGTTGAAGGCGATCTGCCTGGCGCGCCGGCGTTCGGTCTCGCCAATGGCCTTGCGCATCGACTCGGTGATGCGGTCGCCGTACAGGATGGCCTTGCCGTTCAGATTGCGCGCGGCCCGGCCGATGGTCTGGATCAGGCTGCGCTCGGCGCGCAGGAAGCCTTCCTTGTCGGCATCCAGGATGGCGACAAGCGACACCTCGGGGATGTCCAGCCCTTCGCGCAGCAGGTTGATGCCCACCAGCACGTCGAAAGCACCCAGTCGCAGGTCGCGCAGGATCTCGACACGCTCCACCGTGTCCACGTCGGAGTGCAGATAGCGCACCTTGACGCCGTTGTCGCTGAGGTAGTCGGTCAGTTGCTCAGCCATGCGCTTGGTCAGGGTCGTGATCAACACGCGCTCATGCACCTCGACACGCAAGCGGATCTCCTGCAGCACGTCGTCGACCTGATGAGTGGCCGGCCGGACCTCGACGAGGGGGTCAACCAGGCCCGTCGGCCGCACGACCTGCTCGACGACCTGACCCGCGTTGTCCTGCTCGTACTGCGCCGGCGTGGCCGACACAAAGATGGCCTGGCGCATCTTGCGTTCGAACTCGGCAAACTTCAGCGGCCGGTTGTCCAAGGCGGACGGCAGGCGAAAGCCGTATTCCACCAGCGTCGTCTTGCGCGCCCGGTCACCGTTGTACATGCCGCCGAACTGGCCGATCAGCACGTGGCTCTCGTCCAGGAACATGAGGGCGTCCTTGGGCAGGTAGTCCACCAGCGTCGGCGGCGGGTCGCCCGGCTGGGCGCCGGACAGGTGCCGCGTGTAGTTCTCAATGCCTTTGCAGTGGCCCACCTCCTGCAGCATCTCCAGGTCGAAGCGCGTGCGCTGCTCGACGCGCTGCGCCTCCACCAGCTTGCCCTCCTTGACGAAGAAGTCAACGCGCTCGCGCAGCTCCGCCTTGATCGCGTCGGTGGCCGCCAGCACGCGGTCGCGCGGCGTCACGTAATGGCTGCTCGGGTAAACGGTGAAGCGCGGGATCTTCTGGCGGATCTGCCCCGTGAGAGGGTCAAACAGCGACAGCGCCTCGATCTCGTCGTCGAAGAGTTCGATGCGGATGGCCAGCTCCGAGTGTTCGGCCGGGAATACATCGATGGTGTCGCCGCGCACGCGGAAATGCCCGCGCACGAACTCCATTTCGTTGCGGGTGTACTGCATGCGGATCAGGTGGGCGATGACGTCGCGCTGGCCCATCTTGTCGCCCACGCGCAGCGTCATCACCATCTGGTGGTAGTCGCTCGGGTTGCCGATGCCATAAATGGCCGATACGGATGCCACGATGATCACGTCGCGCCGCTCCAGCAGGCTCTTGGTGCACGAAAGCCGCAGTTGCTCGATGTGCTCGTTGATCGCGCTGTCCTTCTCGATGAAGAGATCGCGCTGCGGCACATAAGCCTCGGGCTGGTAATAGTCGTAATAGCTGACGAAGTACTCGACGGCGTTGTTCGGAAAGAAGTCCCGGAACTCGCTGTAGAGCTGGGCCGCCAGCGTCTTGTTCGGCGCAAAGACGATGGCCGGGCGCCCCAGGCGGGCGATGACATTGGCCATCGTGAAGGTCTTGCCCGAACCGGTGACGCCCAGCAGGGTCTGGTAGCTGAGGCCGTCGTTGATGCCTTCGATGAGCTTGGCGATGGCGGTCGGCTGGTCCCCCGCCGGCGGGAAAGGCTGGAACAGCTGGAACGGCGAGCCTTCGAAGCTGACGAATTCGCCCTTGCGTTCCTCCGAGTCACTTTCTGGACTGGGCATGACGTTCAAGGCTTCTTGCATGGGGAATTCCCTGGGTTCGGCGGCAAAATTGCTGCGCTGCATTGCTGCAATGCAGAAGCGGTCAGGTTAGCGCAGACCCTGATTCTTCAAGCCTCCCCTCCTGCCAACGTCCCTTCAGGAACCCGCCATGTCTTTGTTCGCCGATGTCGCCCTTGCTCCCCGAGACCCCATCCTCGGCCTGAACGAACAGTTCAACGCCGACACCCGCCCCGGCAAGGTCAATCTCGGCGTTGGCGTCTACTACGACGAAGCCGGCAAGCTGCCGCTGTTGAAATGCGTCCGCGAAGCCGAGGCCGCCATGGCCGCCGCCCCCAAGCCGCGCGGCTACCTCCCCATTGATGGCATTGCCGCTTATGACAAGGCCGTTCAGAAGCTGGTCTTCGGCTCCGAACTGAAGAACGTCGCCACCGTGCAGGCCCTAGGCGGCACCGGCGCGCTGAAGATCGGCGCCGACTTCCTGAAGCAGCTCAACCCCGCCTCCAAGGTGCTGATCTCCGACCCGAGCTGGGAGAACCACCGGGCCCTCTTCACCCAGGCCGGCTTCACGGTCGAAACCTACCCCTATTACGACGTGGCCAAGAAGGGCATCAACTTCGACGGCATGTTGGCCGCGCTGAATGCCGCACCCGCCGGCACCGTCGTCGTGCTGCACGCCTGCTGCCACAACCCGACCGGCTATGACATCACGGCCGAGCAGTGGGCCCAGGTCGTCGCCGCCGTCAAGGCCAAGGGCCTGACGCCCTTCCTCGATATGGCCTACCAGGGCTTCGGCTTCGGCCTGAAGGAAGACGGCGAAGCGGTGCGCCAGTTCATGGCCGCCGGTGTCGGTTTCTTTGTGTCGACCAGCTTCTCCAAGAGCTTCTCGCTGTACGGCGAACGCTGCGGCGCGTTGAGCGTGGTCTGCAGCAGCGACGAGGAAGCCGTGCGCGTGCTGTCGCAGCTGAAGATCATGATCCGCACCAACTACTCCAACCCGCCCACGCATGGTGCCCAGGTCGTCGCCCAGGTGCTGTCCGACGACAAGCTGCGCGCGCTTTGGGAAGAGGAGCTGGCCGGCATGCGTGTGCGCATCAAGGCCATGCGCGGCGCGCTGGTCGCCGCGCTGAAAGCTGCCGGCGTGACCCAGGATCTGTCCTTCGTCACTGAGCAACTGGGCATGTTCAGCTACTCGGGCTTGAACGCCACCCAGATGCAGCGTCTGCGCAGCGAGTTCGGCGTCTATGGCGTGGACTCTGGCCGCATCTGTGTCGCCGCACTGAATGAGGGCAATCTGCCCACCGTCGCCAGCGCGATGGCGGCGGTCATCAAGGGCTAAAAACCCTTCAATGCACCAGCCAAGTGCGCAGGATTGGCGGTTTGACCGCCCATCCGATGCTGCAGCGCACAAGGCCGAAAGCGTTTTCTGGCACCATCGGGGCGTCCCGGCCCCTAGTTCAAGGTTTGCCAATGCTGTATCAGTTCTTCGAAACCCAGCGCGCGCTGCTCAGTCCCTTCTCTGAGTTCGCAGCCGCGTCGGCCAAGCTCTACAGCCACCCGCTGTCACCGTTCACCCACACGCCGATGGCGCAGCGCCTGTCTGCCGGCCTGGACCTGATGCATCGGCTGGCCAAGGACTACGAGAAGCCTGAGTTCGACATCAAGTCCGTGGAGGTCGACGGCGTCGACGTCGCGGTGCAGGAGCTGGTGGCGCTCGAGAAGCCCTTCTGCCGCCTGCTGCGCTTCAAGCGTTACACCGACGATCTCAAGGTGCTGGCCAAGATGAAGGACCAGCCCACGGTGCTGGTCGTGGCGCCGCTGTCCGGCCACCACAGCACGCTGCTGCGCGAAACCGTCAAGCAACTGCTGAAGGACCACAAGGTCTACATCACCGACTGGACCGACGCGCGCATGGTGCCGCTCGAAGTCGGCCCCTTCCACCTGGACGACTACATCCACTACGTGCAGGAGTTCATCCGCCACGTCGGCGGCGCCGACAGCCATGTGRTCTCCGTCTGCCAGCCCACCGTGCCTGTGCTGGCTGCCATCTCGCTGATGGCCAGCGCCGGTGAAGCCACGCCGCGCAGCATGACCATGATGGGTGGCCCCATCGACGCCCGCAAGAGCCCGACGGCCGTCAACAACCTGGCCATGAACCGCAGCTACAGCTGGTTCGAGAACAACGTCATCTACCGCGTACCGACCAACTTCCCGGGCGCCGGCCGCGAGGTCTACCCGGGCTTCCTGCAGCACACCGGCTTCGTYGCGATGAAYCCGGACCGCCACCTSWSSTCGCACTACGACTACTTCCTGGACCTGGTGCGCGGCGAYGAYGACAGCGCTGAAGCCCACCGCAAGTTCTACGACGAATACAACGCCGTACTCGACATGCCGGCCGAGTACTACCTCGACACCATCAAGACCGTCTTCCAGGACTTCGCGCTGGTGAACGGCACTTGGGCAGTTGACGGCCACTTCGTGCGCCCGCAGGACATCAAGACCACCGCGCTGCTGACTGTCGAGGGCGAGTTGGACGACATCTCCGGCGCCGGTCAGACCAAGGCGGCACACGACATCTGCTCGGGTGTTGCCAAGCAGCACCAGTACCACTACGACGCCATTGGCGCCGGCCATTACGGCATCTTCTCGGGCCGCCGCTGGCGCGAGAAGGTCTATCCCGAAGTGCGCGACTTCATCGCCAAATACGAAGCTGCGCCGCTAAAGAAGACGGCCAAGGTGGCGGTGGCCAAGACCACAGCCAAGCCGGCGGCCCGCAAGCGCAAGGCTTGAATCCAGCGTGAACCTCGCGGAGCTGATCGACGCCGCACTGCCGCAGACCCAATGCACTCGCTGCGGTTACCCGGACTGCCGCCGCTACGCCGACGCCATCACCGCGAGTGAGGCCGAGATCAACCAATGCCCTCCTGGCGGTGCAGAGGGCATTGCGCGACTCGCCGCGATCACCGGGCGCCCTGCCCTGCCATTGAATCCCGTCAACGGCATTGAAGCCACGCGTGGCGTCGCCGTCATCGACGAAGCCTGGTGCATCGGCTGCACCCTCTGCATCAAGGCCTGCCCGGCCGACTGCATCGTCGGGGCACCCAAGGCCATGCACGTGATCGTCACTGCTCAGTGCACCGGCTGCGAACTGTGCGTACCGGCCTGCCCGGTCGACTGCATCTCCATGCCCGAGGTCACCACTGCCACCGGCTGGGCGGCCTGGAGCCCGCCGCAGGCCGACGAGGCGCGCGAGCGCTACGCCTTTCGCCAGTTCCGCCGCCATCGCGAAGCCGAAGAGAACGCAGCGCGCCTGGTTGTCAAGGCCGAAGCCAAGCTGGCGGACCTGCCGGCGGCATCTGCGATCACCGACCCCGCGCAGCTCGACCGCAAGCGCGCGGCCATTGAAGCCGCGCTTGCCCGCGCCAGGGCCAAACGGACATGACAATCGCGGCATGAACGCGAGCCAAGTCGAACGCTTCTTCGCCATCCTCAAGGCTGCCAACCCGGCGCCCCAGACCGAACTGGAGTTCACCAGCGTCTTCGAGTTGCTGACCGCCGTGCTGCTGTCCGCCCAGGCCACCGACGTGGGTGTCAACAAGGCCACCAGGCGACTGTTCGCGGTTGCCAACACACCCGCGCAGATCCTCGCCCTTGGCCAGGAAGGCCTCGAGTCGCACATCAAAACCATCGGCCTGTACCGCAGCAAGGCTAGGCATCTGCTGCAGACCTGCCGCATGCTGATCGACCTGCATGGCGGCGAAGTGCCACGCTCACGCCCCGATCTCGAAGCCTTGCCTGGTGTCGGCCGCAAGACGGCCAACGTCGTGCTCAACGTTGCTTTTGGCGAGCCGACGATGGCGGTTGACACGCACATCTTCCGCGTCAGCAACCGCACCGGCCTCGCACCAGGCAAGACGCCGCTGGCCGTCGAGCTGGGCTTGCTGGACCGCGTGCCAACCGACTATCTGGTTGACGCCCATCACTGGCTGATCCTGCACGGCCGCTATGTCTGCCAGGCGCGCAAGCCACTGTGCAATGTTTGCGCGGTCATCAACGAATGCGACTACGGCCGGAACCTAAAATCCGCCGCCTGAACCCTCACACGCCATGGCCCAACTCAGCGACCTCACCGAACGCGTCGAACGCCTGCTGCTGCGCCACGACGAGTTGACCCGAACCAACACCCTGCTGCTCGAGCAGGTGGCGGCCCTCACGCAAGAGCGTGACAGCCTGCGCTCACGGCTGAATGCGGCGCGAGCGCGCGTCGATGCGCTGCTGGAGCGCCTGCCCGTCGAGACGCCCAAGGAAGACGTATGAAGCAGATGGAAGTGACCATCATGGGCCAGAGCTATCTGCTCGGCTGCCCCGAAGGCGGCGAAGCTGCATTGAGCTCCGCCGTGGCCCAGGTGGACCGCGAGATGAGCGCCATCCGCGACGCCGGCAAGGTCAAGGCACGCGAACGCATCGCCGTATTGGCCGCGCTGAACCTGGCCTATCAGCTCGCCGACACCTCGCGTGAGACGCCGGTGTCAACGCCCGAAATCGATACCCTCGTCAAGCGCCTGGATGAAGCACTCGGTCACGACGGGCAGCTGCTCTAAGACTTAGAATTCACGTCGTCCACCGCTTTCCCCGGGGCTTTATTTCCTTCATCCGATGCTCTATGAGCAAGGGCTTGGAACATGCCGGACGGGCGTGATCGTCTCGCGTCAGATGAACCCGAAGTCCGGCTGACCTCGCCCACCTGATTACCCCTGGGTGTTCAGGATCTCGGCCCCCCGGATTGCGGTGGACACCTTCTTCCCGCTTAGCATCAGCTGATGAACTACTGGCTGATGAAATCAGAGCCCGACGAGGCTTCGATCCTCGACCTGCAACGCGCCGGCACTTTGCCATGGACAGGCGTCCGCAACTACCAGGCGCGCAACTTCATGCGCGACGACATGCAGGTGGGCGATGGCGTGCTCTTCTATCACTCCTCCTGCCCCGAGCCGGGCATCGCCGGCCTCGCCGAGGTCAGCAGCGCGGCCTATCCGGATGCGACGCAGTTCGACGCGGGCAGCCATTACTACGACTCCAAGTCCAAGCCCGAGGCACCGCGCTGGGTCCATGTTGACGTGCGCTGGCGCGAGACGACGCGGTTGCTGAGCCTGAAGGAAATGCGCGAGGCGCCGGAGCTCGCGTCGATGCGCGTGCTGGAGCGCGGCAGCCGGCTGTCGATCACGCCGGTCACGCCGGCCGAATGGCAAGCCGTGTTGAAGCGCCTGCACGGCAAATGACAGCCACCCTCGCCGCGGAACTGCTCGCACTCGGCCTCGCGGCTGGCTTCCTCGCGGGATTGCTCGGCATCGGCGGCGGCATGCTGATGGTGCCCGTCCTGACCTTCATCCTGAGCCAGCGCGGCGTCGAGCCGGGCCTGGCGGTCAAGATGGCCATCGCGACGTCCATGGCCACCATCATGTTCACGTCGCTGTCCAGCGTGCGCGCCCATCACCAGCGCGGCGCGGTGCGCTGGGATCTCGTCAAGGGCTTGGCGCCCGGCATCCTCATCGGCGGCCTGCTGGCGGGTGCCGGCCTGTTCGCCCTTCTCAAAGGCGCCTGGCTGGCCTTGGTCTTCGCCGCATTCGTCAGCTTTTCGGGTTGGCAGATGCTGCGCAACAAGCGCCCGGCGCCCAGCCGGCAGATGCCTGGCACGACCGGCCAGTTCAGTGCGGGCGCGGGAATCGGCCTGCTTTCAGGCATGGTGGGGGCTGGTGGCGGCTTTGTCAGCGTGCCCTTCATGGTCTGGTGCAATGTGCCGGTGCACCTCGCCGTCGCGACAAGCGCCGCCCTGGGCTTCCCGATCGCGGTCGCGAACACGCTCGGCTACGTCATTGGCGGTTGGGGGCTGACGCCGGCCCTGCCAGGATCGGTGGGCTACCTCTATTTGCCAGCGCTGGCGTTGATTGCCGTGGCCAGCGTGACGATGGCACCGCTCGGCGCACGCGCAGCCCATGCCATGGACGTGGCTCAGCTGAAAAGGGTCTTCGCGATGCTGTTGTTCGCGCTCGCGGCCTACATGCTCTACAAGGGGCTGTCGGAGCTTTAGCCGAAGGCAATGGACGCCAGCACGACCTGGTTGCCACCGCGGCGTTGCGCCTCGTGGACGGCCGCTTCGCTGGCGGCCATCAGCTCGTCCTGGCGCGAGGCGGTATGCGGGAAGCTGGACACGCCCATCGAGATGGACAAGCCCAGGTCCTGGCCATTCAACACGACGATCTGGGCCGCGCACTGGCGGCGCAGCTGCTCCATGCGTGCGTGGGCCGTCGCCAGGCCCACGCCGGACAGCAGCACCGCAAAGCGTTGCGGCCCGATGCGGCAGGCCGAGTCCATCGCCCGCGTGTTGGCGCGCAGCATGCGACCGATGCCCTCGAGCAGGCGCTGTTGGGCGTCATCACCCAGGCCGGTGATGGTCGGCGAGGCATCCAGCGCAATGATGACAAGGGCGAACTCACGATGCTCGCGCGAAGAAAGGTCGATCTCGCGCAGCAGCTGGTCGTCGAACTGGGCGCGCATGTAAAGGCCCGAAACATCGTCGCGGCCCGAACCCTGCTGCAGCTCGCGGCGGATCTGCTCGATGGAGGACTGCTGCTGCTCGATCTGGGCCAGGGCGCGCTGCAGATGGGCCTCTCGGTGGCGCTCCTCGGTGCGCTCATGCCATACCGAGAGCAGGAAGTCGGCACTCAGGGCCAGCCGGGTGACGCTGAACTCGCGGCGACGGCTGTTGATTTCCAGCTTGTGCTCGCTGACGACCGGGTGACGCTGGGCCATGACCGTCTGCTCGACACGACGCAAGGCCGTCGTCTCGTCGGCCTTGAGCAACTCGGCGTCCGTGTGGCCGACCACCGCTTCACGCTCGAACATCTGCGCCAGGCCCGTGCTCGCAAATACGTATCGGCCGGTGGACATCGCCTTGATCGCCGCCTGGCTGCCCAGGGGCTCGATCAACGAGATGAGGCCGGCCAGTGTCTCGCCGCCCAGTTCTCCGTGGCCTGCCAGCCAATGCGCCAAGCTGCCGGGCGGCGGCTGCATCGCGGTCTGGTCAGCGGTCATGTCCATGAGATCGTTGTGATGCCATCGTGTATTCGCGGCGCAATGCCGCGAATACCAAAGGTGTCGGGGGACTGTAGTGGGGCCAAAGCAGCACCAGCAAGGCCGTGCCACCCCATGAATCGGGCCTCCCCCCTAGAAGACCCTTTTGCTACCCGGCGTGAATCCTAACGAGTTTCGATGCGCCCACCCACGACAATGCCGCCCCATTCACGGGAGGTCTATGCGGGGATTCGATGCGGTGGTGGTGGGCGCGGGGGCGGCAGGGCTGTTCTGTGCTGGCCTGGCGGGCCAGCGGGGTCTCAAGGTGCTGCTGATCGACCACTCGCCCAAGCTGGCCGAAAAAATTCGTATCTCGGGCGGCGGCCGGTGCAATTTCACGAATCGTGAGGCCGGGCCGGCCAATTTCCTGTCCGAAAACCCCGCCTTCTGCCGCTCAGCCCTGGCCCGCTACACCCCGCAGGACTTCATCAAGCTCGTGCAGGGCTATGGCATCGCCTTCCACGAGAAGCACAAGGGCCAGTTGTTCTGCGACGACTCCGCTGAGCAGATCATCCAGATGTTGGTCAAGGAATGCGAGGCGGGTGGCGTGACGCGCTGGCAGCCCTGCACGGTGGCGGACGTGCGCAGGCTGCCCGAAGGTGGCTTCGAGTTGGACACCAGCCAGGGTCCGGTGCTGGCGCCGCGCGTCGTCGTCGCGACCGGCGGGCTGCCTGTGCCCAAGATCGGCGCCAGCGACTGGGGCCTGCGACTGGCCAAGCGCTTCGAGCACGCCATCGTGGAGCCGCGCCCGGCGCTGGTGCCTCTGACCTTCGATGCGGACGCCTGGGCACCCTTCGCTGCCCTGGCCGGGTTGTCGTTGCCAGTGGAAGTCAGCGTTGGCAGTGGCAAAGCGCGCATGCGGTTCCTTGAAGACCTGCTGTTCACACATCGTGGTCTCAGCGGCCCGGCCATCCTGCAGATCTCAAGCTACCGCGCCGATGATCAGGCGCTGCAGCTCAATCTGGCGCCCGACCTCCAACTGGAGAAGGAACTTGTCCAGGCCAAGGCCACCTCACGCCGCCAACTCGGCAACGAATTTGCGTCCCGCCTGCCGCAGCGCCTGGCGGCCGTCTGGCTGGAGCGCGCAAACCTGGACGCCACCAAACCGCTGCCCGACTGCCGCGACGCCGACCTGCAGCGCCTGGGCCGCAGCGTGCACGATTGGCAGCTGATGCCCAGCGGCGACGAGGGTTGGCGCAAGGCCGAAGTCATGCGCGGTGGCGTCAGCACCAAGGAACTGAGTTCGCAAACGCTCGAGAGCAAGCGCGTCCCGGGCCTGTATTTCATCGGTGAAGTCGTGGACGTGACCGGCTGGCTGGGCGGCTACAACTTTCAATGGGCGTGGGCCAGTGCAGCTGCCTGCGCCCGGGCCATGGCGGACACCGCCACAACAGCTTGAGCGAATCTTGGCAAGTCGTTGATTTTCTGGCTACAATCCCCGGCTTTGCTGGCAAACCTGCGCGTCGATTCGCTGCACTTCTCGAAGAAGACTCAAGAGAAGCAGTAATCCGGAACCTGCTGCTGATCCCAGCCGCGAACACCGAGCGCAATCTGAAGGAAATAAATGACCACCATCCGCGTCAARGAAAACGAGCCGTTCGACGTSGCMCTGCGYCGYTTCAAGCGCACCATYGAAAARCTSGGYCTGCTGACCGAMCTKCGYGCSCGCGAGTTYTACGARAAGCCMACKGCMGAGCGCAAGCGCAAGAAGGCAGCYGCCGTSAAGCGCMAYTWCAAGCGYGTKCGCAGCATGCAGCTGCCSAAGAAGCTGTTCTGATCGGCTGACGCGACCCGGAGCCTGTTTCCATAACAGCTCCGGTTGACACCAAAACCCGCCACAGGACGCTGTCGCGGGTTTTTGTTTTTTTCATACCCTCTACGCCATGAGCCTCAAAGACCGCATCACCGAAGACATGAAGGCCGCGATGCGCGCCAAGGAAGCCGATCGTCTGTTGACCATCCGTGGCCTGCTGGCCGCCGTGAAGCAGAAGGAAGTGGACGAGCGCGTCGTTGTGGACGACACGGCCCTGGTGGCCATCGTCGACAAGCTGATCAAGCAGCGCAAGGACTCGATCAGTCAGTTCGCCGCCGCCGGCCGCGACGACCTCGTTGCCAAGGAAACCGCCGAGCTGGCGGTGCTGCAGGCTTATCTGCCTGAGCGCCTGTCGGCCGAGGCTGTGGCTGAGAAGGTCGGAGCCATCGTGGCTGAGCTGGGCGCGAGCGGCCCGGGCGACATGGGCAAGGTCATGGCGGCTGCCAAGGCCGCACTCGCCGACGTGGCAGAGATGAGTGCAGTGTCGGCCGCGGTCAAGGCCGCGCTGGCCAAGTAAGGAGCCGCCATGAGCCTGCCGATGCAAGCCATCGCCCCCGACATCTGCGCCGCCCCTCAGCTGACGCCCGAAGCCATGGCCGAAGCGGCGGCGATGGGCTTCAAGAGCGTCGTCAACAACCGGCCCGATTTCGAGCACGGCCCCGACCAGCCGACCTCGGCAGCCATTCAAGCTGCCGCTGAAGCTGCAGGCCTGGCGTATCGCCATCTGCCGGTGGCCGGCGGCTACCAGTCGCCCGAGGAGATTGCGGCCTTCGCCGATCTGCTGGCCGAACTACCGCGGCCGCTGCTGGTCTTCTGCCGCTCCGGTGCCCGATCGACCCGCCTGTTCATGCAGGCCCAGCAACTGGGCTGAACCCCCTCGGGGCTTACCCTGAACGACGGCTGAAAGAAGCCGACGCCCCCCAAGCGGTCGCTACATTGGCGGCCGCTTCGCTTTTCTCCTGCCCAGCCCATGAACGCCCTGCTCTCCCTTGCGCGGCGCATCGACAGCCTGAACGACCGCTTCGGCAAGATTGCCGCCTGGGCCGTGCTGCTGTCCTGCTTCATCAGCGCCGCCAACGCCGTCGTCCGCTACGGGCTGGACTACAGCTCCAACTCCTTCCTCGAGATCCAGTGGTATCTGTTCGCCACCTGCGTCATGCTGGGCGCGGCTCAGGTGCTCCGACTCAACGAGCATGTGCGTGTGGACCTGGTCTACAGCCGGCTGACCGGCCACGGCAAGGTCTATGTCGACCTGTTCGGCCTCGTCGTCTTCCTGATGCCGGTCATCTGCTACATGGCCTGGCTGTCCTGGGGCCTGTTCGTCGTCAAGCTCAGCACCGGCATGAGCGCCAGTGACTCGGTCGCCAGCCTCGGCCTCATGGGCTATGTCACCAAGCTGCTGACCTCGGGCGAGGTGTCGAGCAATGCCGGCGGCCTGATCCGCTGGCCGGCCGTGCTGGTGCTGCCCCTGGGCTTCGCGCTCGTTGCGCTGCAGGGCGTGGCCGAAATCATCAAGCGCGTGGCCTGGCTCGCGCACAAGTTCGACATGGACATCCACTACGAGAGGCCCCTGCAATGATCTCGATGGAGAGCTTCCCGCCGCTGATGTTCGCGGGGCTGATCGTGATCATGCTGATCGGCTTCCCCGTCGCGTTCTCGCTGGCAGCACTCGGCCTGGCCTGCGGTTTCTTCGCGGTGAGCCAGGGCTGGTTCCCGCCGGAGTTCATGAGCGCGCTGCCGCAGAACGTCTTCGGCATCCTGTCCAACGACCTGCTGCTGGCCATTCCCTTCTTCACGCTGATGGGCTCGCTGCTGGAAAAATGCGGCCTCGCGGAGGACATGCTCGACTCCATGGGCCAGCTGTTCGGCCCSGTRCGCGGCGGYCTSGGCTATTCGGTSATCATCGTCGGCTTCATCCTSGGYGCSATCACCGGCACSGTSGCSGGCCAGGTSATCGCGATGGCGATGATCTCGCTGCCGGTSATGATGCGCTACGGCTACAACATGCGCTACGCGACCGGYGTGCTSGCSGCGTCGGGMACGATCACGCAGCTGGTGCCGCCGTCGCTGGTACTGGTCGTGCTGGCGGACCAACTCGGCCGCTCCGTGGGCGACATGTACAAGGGCGCCTGGGGCCCGTCCATCCTGCAGGTGCTGATCTTTGCGCTCTACACCTTCGTGCTGAGCCGTGTGAAGCCGGACCACGTACCCGGTGTTCCCAAGGAAGCGCGCACGCTGCAAGGCTGGGCACTGTGGAAGAAGTGTTTGCGCGGCATCGTGCCGTCGGCCGTGCTGATCTTCGCCGTGCTCGGCTCCATGGGCGGCCTGCCGGGCATCAACACAGCCATCTGCACGCCGACCGAGGCCGGCGCTATGGGTGCGGTCGGCGCCTTCATCCTGGCCGGCCTGCACAAGCGGCTGAACTGGCCGCTGATCAAGGAGACCATGCTCGGCACGATGCGCATCACCGCCATGGTGGTCTTCATCCTGATCGGCTCGCGCACCTTCTCGCTGGTGTTCCAGGGTGTCGAGGGCGGGCGCTGGATCGAGCACATGCTGAGCGACCTGCCAGGCGGCCAGATCGGCTTCCTGATCGTCGTCAACCTGTTCATCTTCTTCCTGGCCTTCTTCCTCGACTTCTTCGAGATCGCCTTCATCATCCTGCCGCTGCTCGGGCCGGTGGCCGAGAAGATGGGCATCGACCTCGTCTGGTTCGGCGTCATGCTGTGCGTGAACATGCAGACCAGCTTCATGCACCCGCCGTTCGGCTTTGCGCTGTTCTATCTGCGCGGCATCTCGGACACGCTGTTCAAGAACGGCTCGATCCCGAAGAAGGTGCTGTCCAGCGACATCTACATGGGCTCCATCCCCTGGGTGTTCATGCAGCTCATCCTCGTCGCCATCGTCATCTTCTTCCCGCAGACCGTGACCGTCTTTCTCGACAAGGAGAAGGCGGTGGACCTGAACCAGGCGTCGGAGCTGTTGCAGCAGATGGGCGGCCACGACAAGCCCGCTGACATGAGCTCGGACGATGCGAGCAAGCTGTTCGCCCCTGAACCAGCGGCGTCAGGTGCCAGCGCGCCCGCGGATGACGGCGACGCCGTGCGGCGTGCCCTGGAGGACGCGGCGAAGAAGTAGGCACTCCGGGAGGCACTCCGAGCCGCCAACGAAAAAGCCCCGCATCGCGGGGCTTTGCTTTTGCTGCGGCGCGAGGCTTACAGCTTCTGCGCCTGCATGAAGTCGTCAAAGCCGGCTTCCGAGAAGCGGAACCACAGGTTCTGGTCGCGACGGAAGTTGGAAAAATCCTCGTAGACCTTCTTCCAGTTCGGGTTCTTGGCCGACAGCTCGGCGTAGATGCCCATGGATTCCTTGAACGCGGCGTCCATCACGTCCTTGGGGAAGCGGAACAGCTTGGTGCCCGAGCCCACCAACTGCTTCAGCGCGCCGGGGTTCTTGGCGTCGTACTTGGCCTGCATGTCGATATGCGCCATGGCAGACGCTGCTTCGACCACGGCCTTGTATTCGGCCGACAAACCCTCGTACGCCTTGGTGTTGATAAAGAAATCGAGCTGCGGGCCGCCTTCCCACCAGCCGGGGTAGTAGTAGTTGGGCGCGACCTTGTTGAAGCCCAGCTTCTGGTCGTCATAGGGGCCGACCCACTCGGCCGCATCGATCGTTCCCTTCTCCAGCGCCGAGTAGATCTCGCCACCGGCGATCTGCTGCGGCACGGCGCCCATGCGCTCCATCACGCGGCCAGCGAAGCCGCCGATGCGGATCTTCAGGCCCTTGATGTCGGCGACGCTCTTGATCTCCTTGCGATACCAGCCGCCCATCTGCGCGCCGGTRTTGCCGCCGRGGAAGTTGAYGATGTTGTAGTTGCGATAGAACTCGCGCATCAGCTTCAGGCCGTTGCCCTCCACCATCCAGGCCGTCATCTGGCGGCTGTTCAGGCCGAAGGGGATGGCGCAGCCCAGSGCGAAGGTCTCGTCCTTGCCGAAGAARTAGTAGGGSGCCGTGTGCGCGATCTCGACGGTAGCGTTCTGCACCGCGTCAACCACCTGCAGCGCCGGCACGATCTCGCCGCCGGCATGCACGGAGATCTGGAACTTGCCGCCGGTCATCTCGGAGACCTTTTTCGCGAACACGTCTGCGGCGCCAAAGATGGTGTCCAGCGACTTCGGGAAGCTCGATGCGAGGCGCCAGCGCACCTGCGCCTGGGCATGTACGACGGCCGGGGCGGCACCTGCCGCCAGCACGCCAGCCAGGCCGGCGTGGCGCACGAAGGAACGACGTTCCATGGTCATTGAAGTCTCCTGTTTTCGGATTTGCGAAGAGAAAAAGTGCCGAGCGATTCTAGGAAGACCGCATCGCCAGCCGGCCCGGATTTACCCCGGCGCTGACGCGCCAGATGCGCGTCAGTTGCCGGCGAGTTTCATGCCCGTGACGAGCACCGAACCGATGGTCTTGGTGCCCATCGTGTACTCGTCGGCGCCGATGCCGACGATGTTCTGCAGCATGTCCTTGAGGTTGCCGGCGATGGTGACCTCATGAACCGGGTAGGCGATCTCGCCGTTCTCGACCCAGTAGCCGCTGGCGCCGCGCGAATAGTCGCCCGTCACGTAGTTCACGCCCTGCCCCATCAGCTCGGTGACGAGCAGGCCGCGGCCGAGGCGGCGGATCATCGTCGGCAGGTCGTCGCCAGGCGCGGTGGCACGGCTGGTCATGCGCAGGTTGTGCGAACCGCCGGCATGGCCTGTGGTCTTCATGCCCAGCTTGCGCGCCGAGTAGCTGGACAGGAAGTAGCCCTGTAGCACGCCGCTTTCCACGACCGAGCGCGCGCGCGTGACGACACCTTCGTCGTCGAAAGGCGAGCTGCCCTTGCCCTTCTTCACATGCGGGTCTTCGGAGATGTCGATATGCGGCGCCATGACCGGCTTGCCCAAGCTGTCGAGCAGAAAGGTGGTGCGGCGGTAGAGCGCACCGCCACTGGTCGCCTGCACCAGCGCACCGAGCAGGCCGATGGCCACCGTGCTCTCGAACAGCACCGGGATCTCGGCGGTCGCCACCTTGCGTGCCTTCAGCCGCGACAAAGCGCGCTCCGACGCGTAACGGCCCACCGCCTCGGGCGAGGCCAGATCTGCCGCGTCGCGCATGGAGCTGTACCAGGCGTCGCGCTGCATGCCCGCGCCGCGGCCAGCGATGGGCGCAACCGACAGCGAATGCCGCGAGCTGGCATAGCCGCCCCGGAAGCCGCGCGTGTTGCCCATCCAGAAATGCGACTGCTGGGCCGACACGGCCGCGCCTTCGCTGTTGGTGATGCGCTTGTCCACGGAAAGGGCAGCGGCCTCGCAGCGCAGCGCAATCTCGGCGGCTGCAGCGGCGTCGACGGCCCAGGGATGGAAGAGATCCAGCTCGGGCCGCTGGGTCGCATCCAACGCCAGGTCGGCCGCATCGGGCAACCCGGCGAACTCGTCCTCGGCCGTGAAGCGGGCAATATCGTAAGCCGCACGCACTGTGTCGCGGATAGCCTGTGGCGAGAAGTCCGACGTGCTGGCATTGCCGCGGCGCTGGCCGAGGTAGACCGAGATGCCGAGCGACTTGTCACGGTTGCGCTCGACGTTCTCCAATTGGCCCAGGCGCGCCGATACCGACAGGCCGCAGCCCTCAGACACTTCTGCACCGGCATCGGTCGCGCCGATCTTTTTCGCTTCGCCGAGCGCATCCTCGATCCATTGCTGGAACTGCTCGGGACTGTAGGCAAAACCGTTCTGGGGCTGAGGCATGAAAGCAAAGCGCCGGGCGATGCCGGCGCCGGTGTCAATGGGGTGGGGGACAATGATAAGACTCCGCCCTCCCCCCGCACCGCGATGCACGATCCCAACCCTGAATTCGAAGACGACGACGACTTCGACGGCCCAAGCAAGAGCCAGCTCAAGCGCGACATGACCGCGCTGCAGAAGCTCGGCGAAGAATTGCTCGCCTTGCCCGAGAGCCGTTGGGAGCCGCTGGCGCTGCCCGAAATCCTTTACGACGCGCTGCGCCACGCCAAGAAGATCACCAAYTTCGAGGGCARRCGCCGMCAGATSCAGTWCATCGGCAAGCTGATGCGCAAGATCGATCCCGAGCCGATCCGGGAAGCGGTGGCCGCTTTCAAGCTCGGCCATGCGCAGGACAGCCTGAAGCTGCATCAGTCCGAGCGCTGGCGCGAACGCCTGCTGGCCAGCGACGAAGCGCTGCAAGAGTTCCTCGCCGAGCACGCCGACGTCGACATCCAGCAACTKCGCAGCCTCGTGCGCGCSGCACGCAAGGAYGCSGCSMWCGAGCCGGAGAAACGCAGCGGCCGCGCSTTCCGYGAGCTGTTCCAGTTCATCAAGGCTTCCGAAGCTGCGGCCGAAGATGAGTGAGCAGGTCCGCATCGGTGTCGTGTCCATCAGCGACCGGGCATCAGCCGGTGTCTACGAAGACAAGGGCCTGCCTGCCCTCAAGGACTGGCTGACGGGCGCGCTGCACAACCCCATCGAGTTCGTGTCCCGCCTGATTCCTGACGAGCAGGCCGACATCTCGGCGGCGTTGACCGAGCTGGTCGACACCGAACGCTGCGACCTGGTGCTGACGACCGGCGGCACCGGCCCCGCACCGCGTGACGTCACGCCCGAGGCGACGCTGGCCGTGGCTGACCGCGTGATGCCGGGCTTTGGCGAGCAGATGCGCCAGATCTCGCTGCATTTCGTGCCCACGGCCATCCTGTCGCGCCAGGTCGCCGTCATCCGCGGCAAGAGTCTGATCATCAACCTGCCCGGCCAGCCCAAGGCCATCGCCGAGACGCTGGCTGGCCACGAGAAGGCCAGCGGCATCTTCGCCGCCGTGCCTTATTGCATCGACCTGATCGGCGGGCCCTACCTCGAGACCCGCGACGAGGTCTGCAAGGCTTTCAGACCCAAGAGCGCACAACGCCCCGTCTAGCTGTGATGTCTCGATAGGTTGTTCACCCGACCTGGTCTGGGAGACTGGAGTTACGACGCTTCAGAACTCTCAGATGAAGGTGGCCGGGTGAACAGCCATAAGAATGCCAGATTGACGTACCAAGGTCGGCTTTTGCTGATCGAACGCATCAGCGTGATGRGCTTGGCGTTGGCCGCACAGGCCGCCGGCATCAGCATGCGCACGGCGCGCAAATGGCTTGGC